>NZ_LT960613.1 GCF_900233005.1 Vibrio tapetis subsp. tapetis | reverse complement strand
TCTGCGAAAAAATAGAATGTAAAAAAACTGTTCTTTTTTTGCCAAGTCGTACAATATGTGATGACAAATCACAGATTGGACGACTTGGCACTTAAGTGATTGATTTCAATGCGTATAATGCACATAGTGTTAAATGCAAAAGTGAAAATGTGACTTATCACACATTGAGTTCTTGATAACTGAGGCGGGATTTCTTATAATGAAGTCAACTTTAGCAACATAGTGCATTATATAGAGCACTCGCTATATAGAAGATTCTGTATAGTGTTCTTAGTTAAAGCAGAATGTGTTGGACTCTCAATCTAACCACATAGCATTCGCAAAAAGCCGTTCTCCCAGAAGTGAACGGCTTTTTTGTGCCTGAAATTTAAGCATTTGATCTTTCATCGGATCTTGTGTAAATTAAAGGCTCATTGTTTGGTGTGAGAACCAAGCAACCCTAAAAATCTTCTGGAATCAAACTATGAATCGCTTTATTTTGTCTTGCCCTGCGCAAGCTCCCTTGAGACTCAGCACCCAAGTAATGACCGATAATGACGATGGCATTCCGTGTGATGCCCGTTTCGGTGATGAACTTGAGGGCGAGTCTCATGTTTGCCGATAACAACGCCTCAAGCCTCACCAAACCGGAATACGACAAAGCGTATCGCGCCAAACGCAAAGCGCGTAAGCATGAGCTGATTGCGCTGTGCCACTCGGTGGTGACACAAAAACAAGAAGAGTCTCCGGATTTTACCATTGGATTTCGATGTTATCGTTTGCTTCGCAGTGGTGAGATTGTCAAATTGCCGCCTGAGTATGCGGTGATCTTAAAGTCGTGCCAGGATTTCATTACCAACCCACAACGGTTTGCCAGTTTGTTTGCATGGGGGGGCGCGGCCATTCATAATGTCCAGTGCCGCACTTTGATAGCGAAGGTGTTGGCGTGCATGATGCCAAACACGGATTTGATTGGTGGCCGCATCGGTTTACCGACCGAAGCGGGCTTAAAAACCATCAGTTATGATCAATTGCAAGAAGATTATGCGTTGCGTTGGGGGGAGTTTATTTCTCCTAAGGCGTTTGCTAAAGTCGTGAAATACTTGCAACGAGCGTCTTATCTCACCTCTGAGCGCATTAATGTGTGTGTGGACAGTGATGAGGGCACGGTTCGCAGCGCGGCCGCGTATAAGCAGTTTACCGCGACGTTTTTCAGAGATTTAAAAGTCGTCAGTTACCGCAACATTTCTGATCTCATCATGGCCAGTCGGCAACGGATGGAAAAGAAGGGCTTGAGGTTTGAATGGCTTGCGTTTCGTACCATCGCTGCGGGCGTTCAAGAGATCTTTAATGCCGACAAGTTAAATAAGACGGCGTCTTTAGTTTCGGGCTGGTTCTTACCCTCTCAGCGTAGCCAAGCTCACCTTTCCCCGCATTAAATTAGAACCGGTATCCGCTTCACGGCGGAGGATTTGTCACGTCTGGCGTTTAATCTGGGGTAAAAAAGTGAGCTAACGAGGACTTTTACGGCGTTATGTCTTAGGTTTTAGCGGAACAATTGAACTGTATTTAGACAAACGTGTGTAATCATAGGCTCTTTTTACAAAGAGGGTGCAAGAAATGGAGGGTAGACGTTACCCTTAAAAAGGCTCTGTATATTGGACTGCGGTTAGGAGTACTCCGTACTTACACTACGTATATACTGATAATGTAACCTCATTTAATTCGATTTCTCTACTCAAGGTTTGTACTGGCTGCTATATGCTTGCATGTAGAGACAGTGCAAACCCGACAAGCGTTAGCGCGTCAGTCTCATCCCCCACAGCTTACTTGATCGATCCTAAACCGTCGCTTCGCTCCAAAGTTGTCTCAGCCAGCATGAAGACATCGTTAAAGCCACCTTATTATTCTTAGCTGGCTGCGCTGGATCTTTCTTTTGTCATACGACAGGAACCTTTCTCACTCATACGCCCACTCTTGTGAAACCAATCCTTAAGCTCCTTATTCCCGTCAACCTAAACCGCTCATCAGGCTTAGCAGGGCCGAGGTCTTTTTTTGTGGGGGAGAATCATGCGATAAAAAAGAAATGGCGGACGCTTCATCACCTCTCTTACTCGCTTCGCTCGCGCTTTCTGGTATTCGTCGCACAGCGACTCATGAAATAAAAAGGGACAGAGCACAAGATCAAGTTTGATCTGTTCAGATCTTAAACAAATGAAAGGTTTTGCTGCTGAATGCTACATTACTCTCAATGTTACAGTGTAATGTGTTAATCGCTAGATGGGGTTTGAAGGGTAGACAGGGAATTTGTAAATTATCCCACGCTAAGGGCTTGGCCAACGGTACTCTCCAGTTAAGGGGTTTGAGCACCAATGGTCATTTTTGCCCAACCTCCGATATCGACCAGACTAGCTTAACGTTTACTACACATTGATTAATTAACGGGTTAATTGACAGAATACCTAAAGCTAAACCTTCAAAAATTCATTGTAATTTAAACGACCGTTTGCTTTACATTCAGAATGAACTATATCGGGGGATGGGCAAAAATAGCCAATTTGCTGTTGTTTTCCACCTGTAACCAGAGAATCACTTTGGTCGTCTTCAATTCCGGCTCAATACTCGATTGCCTGACCGTGCTAAGTGCCCGGTAGATTGAGGCTTCTCCCAGCCTGAATTCCCGGGCCAGTTGCCCAATGGTGGCTCCCGCTTCCGTCTTGAAGAGCTTTATGTGCGGCCGGAGTTCAATGCCCATGAACGACGTCTTTATTTCACACTGACGCAGTTTGAACGGACGGCTCTGGCGCAGTTCAGTAACACCAAGACCCGTATTTATTTTATTCTGCAGTTAGGCTACTTCAATGTTTACTGTGTTAGAAAGGACATTTATGAAATTATCATAGGGGGCTCAAGTTCATTTTTGCATGCAAAATCTTGTTTTTTCTTATTGACCTTTTATGTTTTCCCCGTAGTATGACCCTTGTAATCAGGCGTTAACGCCAGTCTCAAAGGAGTAATACAATGGGTAAAATCATCGCAATCGGTAATGAAAAAGGTGGAGTCGGTAAAACGACTACTGTTGTGAATTTAGCTTACTACTTTTCTCATGTGCGCAATAAAAAAGTGTTGGTTGTAGATATGGACCCGCAATGTAATTTGACGGATAAGTATTTTGACCAAAATGATGAGAGTAAAGCGAAACCCGCCTCTATCACTCGAAAAGTCGGTGAGGCGAATGTCATTTCATTCTTTGATGAAGAGTTCTATGGTGAGCCTGTCGAACTCAATTCTAATCTTCATATCTTTGGTGCTACTTTCAACATCAGCAGTCTTAACAACTGTACAAATGATGAAATTGGTTTCTTTGCCCAAAACATCAATAAACTGGCTGCACAATACGACTACGTATTTATCGACACCGCCCCTTCTGTTGGAAACCTGCAATACTCGGCCCTTATCGGGTGTGATGGTTTATTGATTCCTACCACAGCAGAAGAAGACAGTTTTCAAGGTGTATCGAAGATCCTTAAATCTGTAGCGCGTATCAAAAGCACTTATGGTTTGGATGTATCTGTATTAGGTATGTATCTAAACATGGTGAAAAAAGTCCCAACTCAATTGCAAGATTACTTCGCTACTAAGTTATCTGAGGATTATGGCGATCTGGTATTCAAGACTCAGGTGATCCATACAACTAGGGTTTCAGAAGCCTCAGCGTTCAAGCAAAGCATTATTGAATATGACGCGAAAAAAGCTGAATACATCAATATCGATGCTTTGATGCAAGAGTTTGAGTTGAAAGCGGAGGTGTTGTCATGAGTAATAAAAAAGACTTTAAAGCCTTAATGAAAAACAAGTCCAAATCGTTGCTCGATGAAGAAATCAACGAGGTAAAACCTGGTGAGAGCGTTGTTCTGATTCCTAAAGAGGAGATTTATTCATCCGAACAGGTACGCAAATTCTTTGATAAAGAGTACATTGCCGATCTGTCTAAAAACATGGACGATATTGGCCAGCTTCAACCCATTGTTGTGACTCGTAAAGATATTCGTGGCTACAAAATACAAGTGGGTGAGTGTCGTTGGAGGGCGGCCAACCTGAGTGACAAAATCACTCACGTAGAATGTTTGGTGCGTGACGCGGGAACAGTATTAGCACAACTATCAGAAAACCTTCATAGAAGCGACCTTACCCCTTTTGAAACAGGCGCGCCTTTAGAGCTGCTAATGGAAGAACAAGGGATTGTTGAGAACAAAGATCTAGCCAATGTTGTGAGCTTATCTGAGTCTCGTATTAGCGCTTTTCGAAAGGCGGCTCAATGTCCTCCTTATATTGAGCTTGCTTATCACAATGGTATTATCCGTGATGTTGATACGGTCAACTCTCTACGTATTGCAGGAGAACTCAGCGAGTTAGAAACAAAGAAACTTCTTGAATCCCCTGTTTCACGTAAAGAAGCTAAAGAGCTTGTAAAAAGCCTAAAGGCTTCTAAGAAAAAGGCTAAATCAAAACAAGCTGATGAAGAACAATCCTCCCCTGAACATCAAGAAGTAACGAATGAGACGCCTTTAAATGAAGTCACTCAAACGACAGTATCAGGTGCTACGCCTACTCCGCAAAATAATGGAATAAGAATATCGTTTGAGGGGGAGCAAGGCTTCATTGATCTCAATGGCCAAGCTGAAAGTGGACAAATCGTTATTGTACTTGATGCTAGTCCTGGGAAATTGACCGTACCAGCCAGAGATATCTCAGTGATTGGGTATCACTCGATAGAGCATGTCTACTAATAAAAAGAAGTTGGCTCGAGTCGTGAATACACATCGAGCCAAACTAATTAAGTTGTACTCATTAAACTTTGAAGGCAGCGCTACTCAAGCCATTGAACAAATAACGACGAGAGCGGTTGAACGGGCCTATGTTAGTCATAGGCCGCCTCCCCCGGGTGAAGTAATGAAAGCTTGGGTTATTGAAAGTCGTGCTCCTCAATGGGCTTGTAGAGCCACCTTTGACTTGTTGATTGAACTTAATTGGTTGCCAAATACTGATATTGAAAAAGCTATTGCAGCTCGCTTTCTTCTCTTGAATGACTACCCAATCAATGAAAGTTGGAAAGCGTTATTAGGCGAGTGGTTAGAACTTGCCAAGCAAGCACAAAAAGAGAACTCAGATGAATACGAATAACTACAATGAAACTCTTAAAGATGAATACCGTACATTAGTTGTGGCATTTTTTAATACCGTTGAGAGTAACGTGAAGACCGCGAACTTAGCGCCTGTATGCTGTTTGAAATGGCTAAATCCAAATCACTCTCTGACAAAGAATCAATGAGTGCGGATTGGTTGTGCAATCGTGTTTACCAACCTCTAAAATATAAGCACCTACCCCAATGGATAGCTAAATCTGCATACTATTTGCCTTATGGCTAGAAACTGGACTCCTACGAAAAACAGTGAATGGTTTGTGATGTTGGCCTTTTACGTTCGTGAGTTTGGTGGTGATACACCAAGTTATGAGGCTCTGAGTCAAAGCCTCCCTGCTAACCTAGAAGGTGAATTAGGTTAGCAGTGGCTTAAGGTTTGCGTTAATGCAGTGAATGACATCAAAAAACAAAAACAAGAGAATCCGTCATGAGTTTTTCATATGAACAAAGAATTAAGTACTTACATGAGCTTTCTCAATTGCCTAGACAATCGTTGTGCTTTCAGCTTTTAACGATCATGAATCTTTGTTATCACAACTTGGATAATGGCAAGGTCGAACGATTGAAATCAGATGATGAAACCTTTTTCTATGAGGCTAATTCACTGAAAGAGCAACTACTCGATGTGCCGAGTCTTAGTAACTCTCATAAGGTGCTCTATTTCCTACTCGATGCGGGTTTTATTGAGCGACGAGTGTTAGATAAAGATGGCCAAGTCGTTATTGGTGATAGCTACCAAAGAAACACGGCCAAAATCTATTGGCGTATATCCGACAAAGGGTTAAGTGTTTTCGGTTAATTAAAAACTCAAGGAATTAAGTCATGGGGCTGTTGCAATTAATCAGAGAATGCAGATCTACTCAGTCATGGGCGTAACCATGACTGGTAAATCACCTCAACATTGAAGAGACGATTCATGAAGGCGGATCTCTCCCGAACAAGCGTTTTACGATCATCATGACGTAACCAGAAAAGACAAAACTTGTTGAAGAGACGCCGACTCAGGATAGAGACGTTGTTTATCTCGATAGAGCACACATTGATTATTGCTTCGATGATGATAATCGCTAAGTTGCACCAATCTCGTTGTTCATACATACCAATGAATTAGGCAAGTTTACTCACTGCTTAACAGATCAACGTTACTTTAAATTCGAGCAGTATCAAGTCAGTGAAGAATTAAGAAATTATCATTACCAACTTCATCCGATTCGCTCACATGATTGAAGAGCTAGCACGAGCAGTAAACTGCTCGTGCTGGAGGTTTGATTTTTGGTACGGATTAAGTGTAGTTATGTTCAATAAAGCGATTCGAAATCATCAGCCTGTAAACTCTCAGATTTCCTATACACTTTTCAGTATTCCTTCGCTAACTTTTTGACTTATCTACTATCTTTATTATCTGGCCACATCTAATATAGATGCATATAAATTGTGGATACAAGGAACTGTTTTTTTGATGCAACCAGATCACTTTGAACTGCACTATGAAGGTAATGCTACTGAAAATCATTCAATGGATATTTCTGTTACAAGGGATGTACTTAGTGCGCTAGATATCCTTGTTCAGCGAGTAAGTAAAAAACAGATAAAGATGAAGATATTGTCGTCGATGTCCAAGCTTTCAAAGAAGGTTGTTTTGCTATTGAACTGGCTATCTTGGGTGGTGTCAAAATAACTGCTGCTCATTTAATGGGGCTTATTGGTATCACTGCTATCGGTCATGGCGGTATTCTAGGCTACATTGACTGGAGAAAAGGACGAAAAAACCTAGACGTCATAAAGGGTGAAAACGGTGAAGTCGAAGTAAAAGACTTAGATTCAGGAGAGGTTAAAAAAACAACGAATGAGGTTGTAAAGCTTTCTTCTGATAGTACAATCACCGCCCAGCTTCAGAGGATATTTGTTGAACCGTTTGAGCGCCTAGATCTAGATAGGGTTTTCGTGTCTCAAAACAACCAAACGACCATTGCGTTCCCTAAAACTAGGGCTGAAACTCTTTTTGAAGGTGCAACTGAAGAGCAGTTAGATAATTGGACATTAGATCACCTTGTTTCTGTGGAGCAAGTATCGTTGACTCCCGAAGGCAAATGGCGAGTATACGTGCATGGTCACAAACGTGCAGTAACAGCTACAATGGTTGATGAAGCGTTTCAAAATCGCATTGATCAAGGTGCAGTTACATTCCGAACAAAAGACAAGATGGAAGTCTTACTCGAAAAGGACGTTACACGAAAAGGTGTAAGAAAAACTAACACATATACCATACATAAAGTAAATAAACACTGGCATGTTGACCAGTAAGGGCTTTTTATGGATACAGGTACAGTGATAGTGATAGGACTCATCATTGCGTACCCGTTTATTGTTACGCTAGTGAGAGCCTTCACTCGAACTACTCTAAACAAGACAATGCCGAAGCAATACGCAGTTAAATACAAGGACAGTAACGGAAAAGCTTCAGAGTTTGTTTTCTCAGCTAGAAATACAGACCAAGTAGCTAAGGCATTAAGAACCTTAGAGCAATCATCTAAAATACGAACAAAATCGAATTTGGACGATGTTCATCAAACGAACACGGCTGGAGGTCATTAAATTGGGGGTTGTTGCAAAAAAATCAGCCAAGACTCAGAATTCAGTTCTGTCTTTTCTGAGCTAGTGACTCAATGACCAATCCCGCATTCAAATGGAAACACTTTGCCCCTGAAATCATTCTTTGGTGCCTTCGTTGGTATGGTTCGACCCCAATGAGCTACGGCAACCTCAGCGACATGCTGGCAGAACGAGGGGTTTCGGTTAATCGCTCGACCATTTATCGTTGGTTCATTGAGTATGCCCCAGCATTACGCAAGAAGTTACGCCGCCATCAGTTCATCCGAACAGACTCTTCGTGGCAGCTCGATGAAACCTACGTCAAGGTGAAAGGGAAATGGCACTATCTGTATCGAGCTATCAACAAGCAAGGCGAAACACTGGACTTCTATTTCTCCCAAAAACGTAATAAAAACGCGGCTTATCAGTTCTTGAAACGGTGCCTAAGATATTATGATGTAGACACTCAGCCTAAGACCTTGAACACGGACAAGCATTCCTCGTATGCTCATGCTATTTCGCGCCTGAAGAAGGAGGGACGGCTGCGAGCGGATGTCGAGCAACGGCAAGTGAAGTATCTCAATAATGGTATCGAGTCCGATCACGCCCCCATCAAGAAGCTCGTTGTCAGCACAGGCGGTTTTAAAATACGAAAGCGAGCTTGGTCAACCATCGAGGGGTTCGAATCACTGCGAATGTTGAACAAAGGCCAGTTTGATTTCTGGTTACGTCATGATGAGCGTAAAACGCTTGTTCGGGAGAGATCCGCCTTCATGAATCGTCTCTTCAATGTTGAGGTGATTTATCAGTAATAGTTAAGCCCATGACTGGGTAGATCTGCACTCTCTGATTAGTTGCAACAAAGCCGTGCAAACTAAGAGAACCAGTATGTCGCTTACTCAGGCATGTAGACTCTTCGAGTGATAAATATCTAAAAATGGAGAGGGGCTCTACTTTCTCTGTGTTACTAAAATGCGGTCTTATAAACTTGAAAGCCTGAACCTTCGTCGTAACCAATGCGGTAATTTGCGGCGTTACCGTTGGTTAGGTTAGCCTCAACTTCAGTCATACCAACCCCTAATGCGCATAAATTGCCTTCTGGCTGCGCTCCCAGTATGTAAATATCTGGCTTTAAGAACATTTCAAATTTTTCTTTAGGGCCTAGTTTAACAATTGGGTCTCCATCTAAATAAACCGTAAAATCACAAGCAGAACCTCTAAATCCGCTATCCCGCTTTACGACTGTTTTTACTGCATTAGGGAAGTCCTGTCTAATGCTCATAGGTGCCAATATCTTTGATTCTTCAACCGGAGCTGACTCAGCATTACTAAGTGGCTGACTAACACAGCCAGATAAAAGGCTAATAGATATTGCAGATAATATGAATGCTCTTTTCTTCATTAGTCATCCTTTACAGAATCAGGCAAGGTGTTGTTTGAAATCTTCTATCAACTCTAGTCATTCATTTTCGAATTCTTCGTAGGAGATTTTTTGGTAACCAATATGGTAACATAGTCTTCACACTAACAGTACGTTTGGTTGCACTAATATGCTCTCTTTTGAGAGATATCTGACGTTTTAGACAAAGATTCAGGTCATTAAGGGACAAAAGCGCCTTAGGTTAAGTTCTGAAATGTTAAGCCCCAAAGCTTGCTGGTTGAGTCAGATAAAATATTTTTTATTGCCTATGAGGTTTAGCAATAACGCCTTTTACATTATTATTTTTTGTCATAACCAAAATATATTTGGTTTTACCTCGGAACATTACTTTTGAATGTTGGAAGCTTTCATCTTCGGAAAAAATCGGGGCTGTTGCAACTAATCAGAGAATGCAGAACGACCCAGTCATGGGCTTAACGATTACTGGTAAATCACCTCAACATGGCTTTGTTGCAATACTCAACCTAGGTGGTCTTTTGATACGGTTAGGCGACTCGGTAGCTATTGGGCATCCCGAGATGAGTAAAGCGATTTAAAATAGAACAACCGAGTAACATTTCTTTTGACTGATTTTCAAACTCCCTGCTGTGTAATGTATTGCCGATTATCTTTTTGTAACGTTGCATGGCGGTTTCTGAGATATTCCTTTTTCCGTATTGCCGTACGCTCTGCCAACCTATAATACCAAGGGCGAAGCAACCTATCAAGTTGCTCATCCTCTTAGGATGATGAGCCTCATCGGCAAACGTATTGTCTTTCGGCGGAATAACAATCTCAGCATTCGGGAAATGATTTTCTAATGTCTGGTACACCGCATTGGTATCATACATTTTATCGGCACTGACGTGCTCGACATCCGTAATGATGGACTGACATAACACCCCGACAACCTGATCATCCATCGTGTTTTTATCGGTGAGGACTGCGCCTTGAATGAAGTGAGCTTCATCAACAGCAAAGTGCGCCTTTCGCCAGCTTCGTTTTACCTTAACTTTATGTTTTTCCTGGTGCCATCCATACAAAACCGTTTGAGTCCCGTTGAATCAATGGCTATCGCTGCAATTTTGTCATCTGGCCTTTCATGCTTTCTAAAGCGTGGCGCCGTGAAATTGAGCTGCTTCAGCCGTTTTGACAACAGCGTATAATCAGGGCATTGAAGGCTGGTCATGCCAAGCTTCGTCAGTAAACATTCAATCAGCCCCTGAGCTTGACGTAAGGGAAGTTTATACACCAATCTGATGTAATGGCAGGCTTCGATGGTGCTGTCAGGATACTTAACGGATGAGCTGGTACCGTCATAAACGCGTTCGTCGTATTGCCAATTATTGATGATATCTTCAGATATCCAAATATCGAACTGCCCGCGTTGCTTGAGAGCCTGATTGTACTCACCATAGTTATTTAAGGCGTAGGTAGGCTTCTTAAAATGATGGCGTTTGGTGTCATTGTATTTGTAAGGCATTTGTTAATCAGCCAACCTGAATGAAAGGCTGGCTATGATAACTGAATTCAATGTTAATGGAATAATTGAGTGTTATCTGAGCGATTCAACAAAGCCAATGAGAGTGGGCAACGTAGGTATTACATGATTTTAAGCAAAATATGAACTCGAAGATTATATGCAGTCACGCACATATTTTCAACTAGTAAGCTTCAATGAACCAACTGATTTTTGGACAATTAGGGGCTGTTGCAATTAATCAGAGAATGCAGATCTACCCAGTCATGTGCGTAACCATTACTGGTAAACCACCTCAACATTGAAGAGACGATTCATGAAGGCGGATCTCTCCCGAACAAGCGTTTTACGCTCATCATGACGTAACCAGAAATCAAACTGGCCTTTGTTCAACATTCGAAGTGATTCGAACCCCTCGATGGTTGACCAAGCTCGCTTTCGTATTTTAAAACCGCCTGTGCTGACAACGAGCTTCTTGATGGGGGCGTGATCGGACTCGATACCATTATTGAGATACTTTACTTGCCGTTGCTCGACATCCGCTCGCAGCCGTCCCTCCTTCTTCAGGCGCGAAATAGCATGAGCATACGAGGAATGCTTGTCCGTGTTCAAGGTCTTAGGCTGAGTGTCTACATCATAGTATCTTAGACACCGTTTCAAGAGCTGATAAGCCGCGTTTTTATTACGTTTTTGTGAGAAATAGAAGTCCAGTGTTTCGCCTTGCTTGTTGATAGCTCGATACAGATAGTGCCATTTCCCTTTCACCTTGACGTAGGTTTCATCGAGCTGCCACGAAGAGTCTGTTCGGATGAACTGATGGCGGCGTAACTTCTTGCGTAATGCTGGGGCATACTCAATGAACCAACGATAAATGGTCGAGCGATTAACCGAAACCCCTCGTTCTGCCAGCATGTCGCTGAGATTGGCGTAGCTCATTGGGGTCGAACCATACCAACGAAGGCACCAAAGAATGATTTCAGGGGCAAAGTGTTTCCATTTGAATGCGGGATTGGTCATTGAGTCACTCGATCAGAAAAGACAGAACTGAATTCTGAGTCTTGGCTGATTTTTTTGCAACAACCCCGATGGAACGGTTGGCGTAGGGTATTGTTGATGGTGTAATTGAAGTTCCTAAAGATCATTAAAATATCAGATCGGAAATTTAGGCGGTTCCGGCGTAGAACCCAGAACCCCTTATCCGAATTATTGTTCAGTTAACTTCATTTCGACAAGTAAAGGTAAATGATCTGAGACAGATGCATATGGCTTACTTTCAGGGGTTGCTCTATCTGATGGTTTAGGAATATATACCTCTTTAATGTCCCATTTTTGAGCATTTGATGTAAGTATATAATCAATTTTCCTGTCTGGATTCCATGACGGTGCTGTGTACTTCAATTCCTTATCAGTGTCATTGAACCATGCTGTCAAATCTAAGTATTCTGTTGATTGAGGTGGTAAATTAAGATCACCCACTATAATTGGAAGTGCATTTTTAAACTGCCAAGAAGAGAATTTTGTTTGAAGAGTTCTTACCTGCTCTGCTCGTAATGGCTGCGTAGTGAAGTCCAAATGAGTAGTTACTAACATAACAGGCGCAGGATAATTAGGGACATCAACTTCTACAGCACAAGCCGCTCTTTGCTCCGCACCTTTGATGTTAGGTAGTTCCATCCTTTTATTCAATTTCAAATCATACTTAGACAGCACTGCTGTACCATATTCCCCACCATCATGATCTATAGCCTTGCAGAAGTAATAATTCATTCCCAACTTGTTAGCTATATACTCTGCTTGACTAACTGGGTTAGAACCCTCTTTACTAAAGTTCTTACCAGAACGCCCAGTCATGTTATCAACTTCTTGCAGTCCAATAATATCAACATTCATTTTACGAATTGCTTCTACAATGGCATCAGTACTCCCCATTCTAGAGGCCATTATGTTATATGACCCAACACGAATACTATTGGTATCTGCAGGACCATCCATGAGGCGATCAAAAGCTAAAGTTGAAGAGGAAAGAACTATAAACCCTATAACCGCAGCAATGCTTGTTAATTTCATTTTTACACCTTATTATTTTTGATAGTAAATTTACGTATCAAAATAAATCATAGAATCGTTTTTTTCAGTGAAAAAACCTCAAAAACAAAAACAATTAGTGATACATATCTCACAATCAGTACATTTATCAACCATTTCATTAATGTTTAATTCTATCGCGAATTATTGAATAAGAGATCATATGATGGGGTTCTGCGCCGGAACTCCATTATCTCGATGACGTTCGGTTGACAGAAAAGGAAATCGCAAAGCAATTAAATACCATGGGGTCTCTCGTATTAACCAAGAATTAAGGCAAAAAGGCTCGAGTCCTTAGTGATAGAACAAGAGCTTGAAGATACCGATGTAATTGGTTTGAGATTTGCCTTAAAGCAAAAAAGTTTGGCAACAGCTTCTCCCAAAATCAGAGTGAGAAAACAAAGATGATTCGTTACCTTCTATATCGAGGTCACTCGTTATCAATGATATTAGAGTGCACAATCAAATATAAATATTATAGCAATCAATTGCTTATATATTCTTTGGCTCAATATCGGAAATTTCGTCGGTTTCGGCGTAGAACCCCATTATGTTTAATCGGGCTTGTTGCAACTAATCAGAGAATGCAGATCTACCCAGTCATGGGCTTAACGATTACTGGTAAGCTACCTCAACATTGAAGAGACGATTCATGAAGGCGGATCTCTCCCGAACAAGCATTTTACGCTCATCATGACGTAACCAGAAATTAAACTGGCCTTTGTTCAACATTCGTAGTGACTCGAATTTTTGGATGGTTAATTAGGCTCGCTTAGTTTCTTTACTTTAGCGACCGTTGAACGGCTACACCCAAGTAGCTCCTGAACCTGCGACCAACTTTTTCCTTCGCTTAGTAGTAAAGAGATATTTTCTCTTAGCTGATGGTCTGGCTTCCTACCCCGATATTTCCCTAATTTCTTGGCTTTTTCTATCCCTTGAGCTTGACGTTTTCGCCGTGTCTCATAATCATCTCTCGCCATTGCCGCGGCTAAGTCGATCATGAAGTCTGTCAGCACTTTTGAGAGCATTGAGCTTTCATCATTACTATTGAGTACACCATGCGTCATTGGTTGATCGACGACTACGATATGTAAGCCAGCTTCAACTAAATGGTCTTTGAGCCGGTTCCATTGTTCATAAGGTAAACGTGACAGCCTGTCCACCTTTTCGATGAGCAATATATCTCCTTTATGTGAATCCTCAATTAAGCGCGATAACTCGGCTCTCTCTAATTTTGAACCTGATTGGTTCTCAGTATAGAAACTTGCTATCCGTACACCTTTTTGGTCTGTAAATTGGATAAGTTCAGATTTTGCACGATTAGCGTCTTGCTCACCAGTTGATGCTCTTAGGTAGGCTCTTATGAACATAATGTTAAGTCTTGGTCTGTTTTGAGTCTGGTTTATAATATTAGTTCGCATAGGGTTATAAATCAACAATATGCGAACTAATATTGGGTCGTTAAACACTAGTTCGCATTAAGTATACTTAATTTGGACTGGTTCACTAATTGTGAACGCGGTTGTTTTGGTTTATACTGTTCACATAATGTGAATGTTGGGTAGCTTGATGCACGTAATAAGTAAAAGACCATTTAATGATGCTAAGAAAAATTTTCCTACGTGTGCCGAAGCTTTGGATGCAGCATATAAAGTATTGCGTATAAGTCGAGCTAAAACACCGGAGGAATTAAAAGCTTTGTTTCCATCATTAGATAATTGTAAGTACAGGGATAAGTTGTATGTTATTGACATTGGCGGTAACAAATTGCGATTGATGGCTTACATTGAATTTACGCAAGGGCGATTTTACGTAAAGCATATTGTTACTCATGCGGAGTATGACAAGATAATTAAATCTTATCGAAGTGAGAAGAAAAAGTAGGGGACCTCATGAATATTACACGAATGAAAGAGTTTTCTAACCAAATGATTGAAGTTATGCCTTGGATTAATGGTATCTCTACTTCTGATGAATACGACCAACTCATCGAGTTAATGGATGAGTTGGTCGAAGACTACGAAGGAAATCAAGTGCTTATTGACCTTTTATTTCCCGTTATCGAAAGATATGAATCTGAATCTGAAGAGTTCAATGAATTCAACCGTGTTGTTGGTGAGTTAGAGCCTGGGTTAGCAATGCTCAGAGTGATCATTGATCAAAATGAAATGACTCTATCAGATTTTAAAGATGAAATTGGAGCAAAATCTACAGTATCAATGATTCTGAGTGGTTCACGTTCTTTGACTCTCCGACATATTAAATCCTTGTCGGAACGCTTTAATATTCCAGCCTATATGTTCATCTAGATTCCAATTCGGATGGGGCTGTTGCAACGGGGTTGTTGCAAAAAAATCAGCCAATACTCAGAATTCAGTTCTGTCTTTTCTGATTTAGTGACTCAATGACCAATCCCCCATTCAAATGGAAACACTTTGCCCCTGAAATCATTCTTTGGTCCCTTCGTTGGTATGGTTCGACCCCAATGAGCTACGCCAATCTCAGCGACATGCTGGCAGAGTGAGGGGTTTCGGTTAATCGCTCGACCATTTATCGTTGGTTCATTGAATATGCCCCACCATTACGCAAAAAGTTACGCTGCCATCAGTTCATCCGAACAGACTCTTCGTGGCAGCTCGATGAAACCTACGTCAAGGTGAAAGGGAAATGGCACTATCTGTATCGAGCTATCAACAAGCAAGGCGAAACACTGGACTTCTATTTCTCCCAAAAACGTAATAAAAACGCGGCTTATCAGTTCTTGAAACGGTGTCTAAGATACTATGATGTAGACACTCAGCCTAAGACCTTGAACACGGACAAGCATTCTTCGTATGCTCATGCTATTTCGCGCCTGAAGAAAGAGGGGTGGCTGCGAGCGGATGTCGAGCAACGGCAAGTAAAGTATCTCAATAATGGTATCGAGTCCGATCACGCCCCCATCAAGAAGCTCGTCGTCAGCACCGGTGGTTTTAAAATACGAAAGCGAGCCTGGTCAACCATCGAGGGATTCGAATCACTGCGAATTTTGAACAAAGGCCAGTTTGATTTCTGGTTACGTGATGATGAGCGTAAAACGCTTGTTCGGGAGAGATCCGCCTTCATGAATCGCCTCTTCAGTTACGCACATTACTGGGTAGATCTGCATTCTCTGATTAGTTGCAACAGCCCCCAAAAACGACGTCGATTTCAGTTGCAGCGTGGAAAGATCGCACAATGCCTGAATGTCGGGCGGTAAGTGGATTTCTAGAAAATCCTTTGCCACCTCAGGCAGCGTTAAAAAGGATTTAAATAAACCGTCGTGAGGGTTGTTCGTTGCCATCGTTGCGTTATCTCATTGTTAATGTGATACGTTCATCGCACTTCCCGTTAGCCTTCAACCAGATTGATGTCTAAAGGATGAACCAAAAGGTGCGCTTGGTGTGTCTTCTCATTCCATTCTTTCATCTCCGCCACAAATAAACCGTGTCGGTTGATGCACTCAATCAGCTCAGGCGCGCGCTCTAACTCGATGAGCATTGAAATGGGGCTCACTTGCCGGTACTCAGCATCAAAGCCCTGCTCTAATTGCTCTTCAAGTAAATACAGTATGCCGGGCTTGGTTTGCATCCCTTTTTCAAACAGTTGAGACTCGATGCCTTCTTCATCATAAAGGCAGACCAACAAGTGATAAAGCTTCTCCGCTCCTTTAAGCTTAGATTGCTTCGCCAGGGCGTTTAACTCATGCAGTTTCATTTCTAAGTTCCCTCCGCTCTTTCTGGGTGAGTTTACCATGAGCTTAATGTCTTTCTTAATGCTTGATAACGATGTGTCGCTTAATTTAGGCTTGAGATATTTAATCAGTATCTCATTACGGCGATTCACCGGAACATAACGGGTCGTCGTTGATATCTGAAAGAACAAGTGAAGTAACGCGTGCGTCACCGTGTCGTGTAAATGATAATAGTAATTAAAATCGCGTTTTATTTGCATGCTTGCTGGTCTGACTCTCTATCTATGGCGCTCTTGGCGCTGCGGATCCCCTGGGGAAAGCGAAAAGAAGGGTTCGTTTACACGAACCAGCACTATTCTAGTGCCTATGGCGATTCAAATCCTTATTTTTGGTTCGTTTACGGATAAAAATTGAACTCGGTGCATGCTGGCTTTGGCTTTGGCTTTGGCTTTGGCTTTGGCTTTGGCTTTGGGGCAGAGAATACTCAAGCATCAGTGAGGTGTTTTTTGTTCTTTTCGCAAAGCCTTGCCTTTTCTTAGCGTTCTCGCTTCGCTCGGTTTATTCCGTCGCCTCCCGCCTCCCGCCTCCCGCGATAACGCATGCCACCGATATCGAGCAAAGCTCGATGTGCCATTGCGTTCCTGCCAACAACGGTGATTTTCAAGCGACTTCTCTTTGTTACTCAGCAATATCTTAATGGCTCTCTTGATATGACTAAAGAGCTGATCAGAAAAACCGTTCTACAGTCACCGGAGCCGCTGACCATAAATGAATACATTAAACTGGTCGAGCTTTTGGAGAGCGACTGATCCGCTCTCCAGACAGTTCAAAAGGAACGGGCAGGTTTTTTGAGATTAATAGGCAAATATTAAAGCGCTTTACATAAAAATACGCGGTATGATACTGTATTTTCATACAGTATTACGTGTGGCTCTGGAGGCGTTAATTATGCGAGTTGAAATGATGGTTCAAAAGGATAAGTTACCTAAAAACGGGCTCTCTTTGATCACGGTTGAGTTAGAGAAAAGGCTGCATGGGATCTTTCCTGATGCAAAAGTCCGTGTACGTGCTGGCACGAGTAATCGACTCGATATTTATGCACATAAAGATAAAAAAACTCTCGCAAATAACATTGTTGAGCAAGCGTTTAATGAAGCTGATGAGTGGCTTTTTTCTGAATCTTAATGTTGTCTACTATTCACCTCATACTGGTCTAGGTCTAGGTCTAGGTCTGTTTGTCTAAGGAGGGGCTGAGAATTATCAAGCATCAATGCGCTGTTTTTTGAGATATATTTTCGCAAATCCTGACCTTTTCTTGGGCGTTCTCGCTTCGCTCCGTTCATTCCGTCGCTTCGCTCCTCCCGCGATAACGCATGACACGAATATCGAGCAAAGCTCGATGTGCCATTGCGTTCCTGCGAACAATCACCCAACGCCTCCGCTTACTGCGTTCGCTACGCCTCGTCATTCTTCCTCGTTGCCTTTCACTGCCTGTCATTAAGACAGAGTAAGGGCCGAGTTTTTTATGCGCCGATTTTCCTTTCTACTCGCATCACCTTACGGACTCGCAAGCTGTTAACCATGATCTTTCAGAACCCCAATAACAA
This sequence comes from Vibrio tapetis subsp. tapetis, assembly GCF_900233005.1. NCBI lineage: Bacteria > Pseudomonadati > Pseudomonadota > Gammaproteobacteria > Vibrionales > Vibrionaceae > Vibrio > Vibrio tapetis. The sequence continues at coordinate 64,187 of NZ_LT960613.1, read as the reverse complement.
GGGTATATGAACGCTTCGCGCCCTTGTTATTGAGAACCATGAAAGCCCGATGGACAGCTAAGCGGCTCCGAAAGGTGATACTCAAACAAAAAGGAAACTCCCCATGGCGCAACAAAACTCAACCCTAACTCTCTCTACATGCCAAACAGCGACCAGCGTCTCGCCGCTGGAGCACGAAAGCTCACCAAAACATGATGTCTCTTTGTCCGAGGGCGAAAGGGGCTTCATTCAATTGATTAACTCCGATTCAAAACAGATCTTAGCGCAGCGTGAAGGTTTAAATGATGAGGCCTCTTTTGAGTATCTAGAAAAGTACGTGTGGAACATGAGCGAGCAGGTAGCCATGCAGTTTGTGGCGCAAACGGATCATGTTCATCCCACGAAATTCTTTTGTGCGCTCCCTAAAGAGGCCCTGGTTAAGTGTTACCTCAACCAATTGACGGATCAAGAGCCGGTGTCTATCAAGCCATGTTGGGAAGGGCGGGCAGAGCAATGGGAAGAGAACGACACGACGACCGAACCATGGGATGCCTTTGATAGCGACGGTCGCTGGATTGGCACGTCGGAATGTTAACCAGAGGGCGCTCATATGAAACAACAATCAAGCCGTACGATAGAGCCAGTGGCGCTTCGCTGCCAAGTGAAGGCGTTGCGTCAGTCGATTAAGGGAATGGGAGCGCCATCGGCGCCAACCCTATCACCACAGCGTCACGCGATTGTGCAGCGCATGCAACATTTGAAAATGTTCAGTCGCGGTCAGAGTTCTGAGCAATTGGATGATATCGCTCAATTAAAAGAACAAAGAGTCCGGGATGCCATCAACACTCAATTCCCTGGCATCGGACAGAAAACGTTTCAGCATCATGACTTCTATGAGCTTTTACTGGATCTCGATAGCCGTATCGGACTTGGTGAGTGGCGTTTACGAGAAAGCCGTGAAGAAGTCATTGTGTATGCCTCTTATGGCTCCGTCTTCCCTGGTTTGCGTTTTCAAAAGCAGGGTGAGCACTACCACTGTAGCGGCTTCAACTTTGATATCCGCCTGGCATCTTAGCCTTAACTCCTAATCTGATTGTCATGGAGAAAAAATGGAACAGCCCATCCCTTCTATTTTTGTGACCGGTGCGTTGGTCTTAGTAAAAGGACGTCATGCTGGTACTCGTCAACCCATCGTGATTCATATTGAGCGCACTCCGCTTCATCTTTCTTATTGGGCCAAGGTATCGCGCGTAATAACGTGCAAGAAATCTTGTGTCAAAAAGGATTGAACAGTGTGTATACCCTCAGCCATTGGATTGAAGAATAAGGAAGCATGCGATGAAAACGCCTACTCATTTTGCGGCACTTTCCGAGCTCACGGCTCGTGACTTTAAAAAACAAGCAGTGATCACCCCTAAACGTCGGTTTGATATCTATAACAACGGCCAATCCTACAATGTGATTAATTGGTCAAGCGAATATCAAACGCACATCTATTTGCGCTTAAACGTGTCCTGCGTTGATAAAAAGCCGCTCTATTTTGTGGAGACCTATTCCATGTGGGGCGATTGGCTGTGCAGCCATTCATATCGAACCATCAAGGACATCAAACTCGCTTGGATCGGTCAGTTATGACGTGTCACCGCCGAGAGGAGCAAGAGCATGATAAAAATTAAACAATGATCAATTTCTAGCTAATTTTTGGATATTAGCAAACCATGAATAGGTGCAGATATGGAAAAGGAAAAAAAGCCCACTCTCAGACTGAATGAGAGTGGGCAACGTAGGTATTATATGATTTTAAGCAAAATATGAACTTGCAGATTATATGCAAGTTCATATTTTGCAACTAGTAAGCTTCAATGAACCAACTGATTTTTGGACAGAAGTGTGTCAGCGGTTTTGCTAATTTAGTCTGTTACGGATAATTTTTAGTAGTCTATATAGTCTTATCACGACAGCGGTCGCCTTGAGAAACTCATAGAGGCATCGGGCTTGTTCAACAATCGGATTAAGTGCTGACTTCGCAGCGCTTAATCCTTATTTGTTAGTTGCTGATGAGCCTATCATTCCCAAACAGGTGCATTGCAGTAGATGCCCCTGGACTTATATAAATAGATTCAACATACAAATTAGCTTTGTTGACTGAATAAGAAATATTGTAACCATTTTCCATATTTCTAATAAACTCTTTCAGCCAGATCCCAGGAATAGATACATTTAAACTCCAACTCGGAGAAATGACAGCCTCATACCCTTCCTGTAACAGTTTTTTAACTAAGGTGTGTGTGCTATTCGAATAGTAGTTCTCAACAATACTTCCAGCGTGGCAAACAAACATAATAGCGACTTTTCCAGAACCAAAAATGTTATCTATGTTATATGCTTTCCCATCTGATGGGTATAAACCACGAAATCCTGAATTACCATCACGCCCCCCATGTGATATAAAAACATTAATATCTGAACTAGGGTTAGGAATTAAACCTTCTTCATATATAACATTAGTATCGCCTAAATTTTCTTTGATTTTTGAAAAAGCAATAGAAATAGCAGTATCACCTTCAACTATAGGTGCCCAAACATTTATTTTCTGTAGATCAATTTTATTATTTGCATACGTTAAGTAATTATCAAATGATAATGGCGATGATATTGATTGTTTTAACCCTAAAATATCTCCATCAACTTTTATTAAATTATGAGGAAAGGAAGAAAATCCCACGTCACTAAAAACAACTATATTACTAGAGGAAATTGGAATATTAAAATTAGGTAATCTTTTAACTATAGAATCTTTTTCTTTTAGCCAGATGTCTTCTCTAGTTACAAAAGGGCTACCAGTTATAGGCGAATCATTAAAAGCCAACTCTTGTTGGTAATTTTTAACCCACTCATTAATTTCCTTTTTATTTGTAGATTCAATGTAATCACAAAACGTGAATCCACCATTCTCAAAAACAACAGCGTACACTCGATCATTATTAAACCCAAGCCATAAAAATTGAGAATTAATTACTGACAATCTATCAGAAATGTAAGTTAAAAATTTTCTAAACCTTAATGAATTTTTACTTTCTAGATTAAAAGTTTGATGGATTGTTCCACTAACAGAATCTATAGGATTACCGACAAAACCAACACCTGCATCTGAATTTAATTGATGTCCCAATAAAACGCCTTCAATGTCAGATTTATTAAATGCACTTTCAATCACTCGATTAGCCGTAACGATTAACTGATTTACTTCATGGACATAGTCTGCCTTATTCCTTGTGCGAGATAGGTTAACAAGCCCTTCAATCAAGGCAGCTTTCCCTTCTGAGTTCCCCTTTAAAATCTTCGCTCTAAGGCCTTGAATTTCTTGGCTTGTAAGTTTAGATTCAACTATAGATTCAAATTCTATAATATTTTTTGTTGTTTTATACTCTTGATTGAAGAGTGTATTCATATTACAAATTAGTGCGTACCATGGTATCAAGGAGGACTTGCCAAATTCTAATATTTTATCTTTATTTTCACCAAGATATCGTTCAGTGTCTTTAACAACGCTTGAATTATTTTCCATTATTTGCATGTAAAAATTAGCAAGATCTAGCTTTTGTTTATTATATTCATCGAGATTTAGATCTGATATATATCTTTTGTATATACTTCTTGCCAATTCGAAAAACTGAAAAGTTCTTAAGGCTAAAAATATTGTAATATAAGCCTTTTCCATAAATTCTGCACAAATAGATTCTTCATTGCACAGTGACGTAAAAAGTAGACAACCATTTAATAGTGAATCTATAACATTAGTCTGGCTAGTATAAATAGAAAATCTAGCGTAATGACCATAATACAAAACGTCATCAGCATGAGAGCAAATCAATGCCTCATCTGCATAATCACGGGCTTCTTGGTATAAGCCATCTCTATTCATTCGTTCCAAAATAGAACTAAACTGTATAAAAAACTCGTGTTGACAATCATATTTTTTTGATAGGACTTTAGATATCCCTAGGCAAATAGCTCTTGGAGGCATCTCTGCATTTAGTTCACTAACATCTATTGGTTCACTAACATACTTATCCAGCATAGATCTTGTGCAACAATATATATTTAATTTCTCACTTTCATCTAAATATGGTAGTTTAAAATTTAGTATTCTTATACCTTTTTTCACACGTTCCAAAACACCTTTTAAAAAAGCTTATGAATAGTTCCATATCAATTTCATGTGATACATTGCTTCCTTTATAATTAGGTTTATAGCTAACAGCTTCGACCTTATTAAGAAGCAACATCAGTAAATAAGGGACAGAGTTAGAACCTATCTCATGAAGTTCATGTGATAAGTTAGCAGACATTTGTCTTAAATCATCAACTTCTGATCCATTAATTAAATATAATATTTCATCTATTTTTTTAGTATATCTTCATCAACGTCGTTACCTAACGACACCTTCTCAAGAAATAATTTTTTTAACTCTATAATTTTTTGATTCATTCTACTACCTATCTTTATTTTTATTAAATTCTAACCAACCATTAAGAACAGAAAACATGATGACTAATATTGAAACCTTAGCAACTAACGATTTATCTGCGGATCAATTCCGTATATTAAACTATGGAATCGAATGCGTATCAACCCAAAGTAAAGTTTATACAGAACTATAGAGCATCATCGTTATTGGAGATGCTTACTATTAGGTTTAGTAATGTCTTCTTTAGTGGTCGAAACAAACTTTGGGGCATAAATCAGTTTCGGAAAACCATACATTAGCAAATCATGAATAACTACAGGTGTGGCAAATAGCACAATTGACGTGCAGGACGCACCGGATGATGTGTCGAAACATCTACCTTACGAAGACCGCACTCGCCTGAGAAAAGTATTAAGGCCGCCACCCTTCTAGAGCAGATCGCTCAATTTACTTTTATAGAGGCTCGGGCTTATTCAACACTTGGGATTTAACGTTGGCTACGCGGCGCTTAATCCTTATCTGTTAAATGCATTTAGACGCCTTTGCATAACTGGCATATAATGTTCCTTTTGCTCTCTAACCACAAGCATATGAAACCTAACAATATTAGTGAAACCATCAATACGATATCATCAGATCGCCTTAACAGTTATCGTAATTACTTTAACCTCGCATCAGATGAGGAATGCTTAGGTGTATACTTGTGGAATGATGCACTATCAGCATCATTTTTTAAGCTAATTAGTATATTTGAAGTAGCCTTGCGAAATACTATTCATAGAGAGCTGTCTCGTCAACTTGAAGCAAATCGCCAACAAGGGCACGTATTTGACAATGATTGGTATGAGCACCTAATTGCACAAAATCATTTACACCCAAAAACTATAGATCTAATTAGAAAGGTGACTCACCTAAAATCGAGAAGACGAAGGTTAACTGCCAAACACCCAGTTCCCACACCGGGAAAGGTGATTGCGGCACAAAGCTTTGGCTTTTGGAGTTTTTTGATTACTCATACTGTAGGAAATAACACTGTTGACTGGAAAAATGTTCTATTTAATGGACTAAAGGGGCACTTTGCAGTGCACTCAACTTATTGGACTCAAGATGCAATAGACGATTTTCTCAACCGTTTAAGCCAAGTAAATGAGCTGAGGAATCGTATTGCTCATCATGAACCTATATGGAAATTTACAGAAGTTAAGCATCATCGTACAAACACCGTAATTTATCCTGCAGCATCAACACCAGAAGAAAGCATGCAACGCATGAGAACGCTTAATGACAGAATGTGCAGATTGTTAGGTTGGATTTCTGAAGATAGGAAGAATGACTACCTCGAATCTCATTACAAAGCTCATTTTGACTGGCTAACTAGTTTAGAAGCGTTGAATGTATATAAATCACTTTCTTATAGTAATATGCTTACACCGACTCAAGCGAAAAGACAGTTTAACTCCATCATAAAAAGTTCAAAAGTATACGAGATCGTGGGCAAGCGTGGGGTCGTTACAATCCTACCTGGAGTTGTATAGTTGACACTAGAGCCACTATGTATCATAATTCAGTCACTAGCTCGTCAGACTAAAGTTTTGGTAATAAAATTCTCGCCAATGACTCTGACTTGAGCACTCTAGAGAGCACCCCGCGGGGTGCTTTTCGCTTTTCTGGTGCAAGATAAATCAAATCAAATCCATTTAACGCTATATAGATGCATTTTTTCTGATTATATGCGACTAATCATAACGCTAATTATACTCCCGCTCAATCTAATGCCCGTATTGCCTAGCGACTAGGATGTGAACTTCAGAAATTGCCGAAAGTTTTCGTATAACTCCGGCGGATTCTGAGCAAGCAATACGATTTTCAACCTACAAACGCCCAAAATAAGCTCGGCCTAACGCTCTTGCATCGGATTAGATTTGATAGGGAAAACGCACGCTCCCTAGAGGGTGTAGAGCATTTGTTCTAACGCAAAAAGGGGCATAAACGTTCTAGCAGTGATCGTGCTGGCACGTCTCTGGACAATTATCAGTTAGAGTAAAAACCCAAGTAAATATGTTTACTCGGGCTTTATTTTTCCGCCAACAAGTACATGTGATTTTATAGGCTGTTTTTTGCATAAAAATTATATGGAATTGTACTTTAATCTTCTTTTTGTAAAACAAACTCTCTTAGAAGCTTATCCAGCTCGATGTTCACCTTAGGTGGCGGTAACGTTTTATCTAACTTTGCTTCCAAATAAGCCTTTGCCTTGGCTTTATCGACACTGGCTTTCAGTGTGTCAAAGCGTCCGAAGTTATTCAGGTTTGCAGCAGTAACCTGACCTGTTTTCAGTGATTTTAGCAGTTGCCCATCTAGCCCCAACGCATCGACAATAATTTGCAAAGCTTCATTTTCTTCTTCTACTTGCGCCCTAGTAATGTAGTCCTGCAATGTTTTCCCGGATTCGATAATCAAGTTACCTGCTTGTACATCAATAAGCAGTTTATGGGCTTGCTTTTGCTCATCTTGACTTAAACTCGCAAAAGATTTGTGTAGCTCATCTCGTGTTTGCTGCATCTGCTCAGGCGTAACATTGGGTTGGCTAAGCTGTTTTAGAAACTTAGAAAACTGTGCATTCATATAGTTATGATCAATTCGCCCCGTGTTTTGCTCTGTCAAATAACCCCAAATGGCGTAAGGTACGGCGGGCTCATTCCCCCCACCGTCACCACCAGATGATAGCTCTTTATAGCGCTGCAATAGGGTTTGATGCTGCGATTCGGTAAAGGCCACATCTACCGCACTGCCCGTATCCTCAAACTGATAGCTGCTTTCCTGCCAGTCGAATCCTTGCACTTTGGCCGCTTCTAAATACTTATTGAACTCATTGAATAAGCTCGCAAACTTAGCTTGAACAGCCTCGTCTTTCGGCAGCTGCCCAAAGTACGTGATTTGCTCATTGTTAAACAGCACTTCAATGTCTGCGAACACCTCATTGAGGTGATTAAGATTATCTTCCAGCTTATCGACGAAGACACCAAAAGGACGATCCCCAGAGTAAAGCTTGAGCGCTTTATTGATGTTCTGCTCCATGGTATGTGGTTTACGGTAATAACGGATATTCCCGAAAGGTTTATCCAAACCGAACAGACGGTTAGTGCGTGAAAACGCCTGAATGATATTGGCGTATTCCAGCGTCTTATCCAGATAGAGGGTATTCACCCATTTTGAATCGTACCCCGTCAGCATTTGGTCAACGACAATCAACAGGTGCAATTGTTGATCTGGTTGCTGCTCTGCGTGTTGGTAAGGCTTTTTATGGGCGAGTCGTGCCGCGATATCCTTTTTAAACTGCGCATGGGTTGGCAGGGTATAAGTGGTGTTGTAGGTGTTATTGTAATCTTCAATAATCTCGGTTAAGCCGGCCTCTTTTGCTATCGCGCCGCCTTTATTGTCAATATTCGGGTCAAACAGAGCTGTAACCTTCAAATGAGGGGCTTGTTGCTTAAATAGGCGATAATATTCCAGCGCTTCGGGAATGTTATGGGTGGCAAAAATACCATGAAACTTGTTGGCGCGGCTGAATCGTGTCCAGTTACCCAGTATGTCATCCATCACTTTTTGCTTATGCTCGATGCGGTCATATTGACTGGCTGGCAGCAATGCCTCAATGCCACGCACGGTTTTGCCGTTAATCTCGGACGTAGCCATGGGCACTCGTGCACTGTCCATGTACTTATCGTAAGCTTTTTCTTTTACTGGATCGCCAAACACTTCCGCATGTGTATTCACTTTGGCCTTTTCGAGGGCAACAGCGCTCCGTAAATCGCTATCTTTGTAGGTCATCACCTTATAGGGATCAAATCCCAGCACGTTGCCGTCACGAATGCCATCGCGAATGCTATAACGGTGTAGTTCATCGCCAAAAATCGTACTGGTCGTGCTGTCTTTCTTTTGGTTTTCTTCCTGAATCGGGGTGCCAGTAAAGCCAAAAAACACCGCATTAGGGAATGTTTTTTTAATGTCAGTTAGCATATCGCCAAAGGTAGAGCGGTGCGCTTCGTCAACAATAAAGGCAATACGCTTTTGGTTAATTTTCTCAATATCGGCGGTTTTTAACTGACCTTCATCCTGAATGTTACTCATTTTTTGGATAGAGGTAACAATGAGGCAATCGCCAGGCTTGGTGCTTTTTAGCTTGGTGATTAATACATGGGTATTTTCCGTGCCCTGAACTTCATCCGTGGCATCGGCAAAACTGCGATACTCTTCCAACGACTGAGTGCCCAGCTCAATACGATCCATCAGAAATACGACTTTATCGGCATCCCCTGAGTTAGCGATAAGCTGCGCGGATTTAAAGCTGGTCATGGTTTTACCAGAGCCTGTGGTGTGCCAGATATAACCACCTTTGTTTTTCACCGACCAGTCAAGGCCACTTATCTTGCTGGAAATGGCGTTAGTGGCATAGTACTGATAGCTGCGCATCACCTTTAATACGCCATCAGCATTGTCGGCCACAGTGTAAAAACCTATTAACTGGTGTGCCATAGGGATAGAAAGCAGATCAGTAATCACTTTATGCCAATGGTTCACCGGCTCGTTAGAAAAATCTGCCCATTGGAAGTAGTAATCGTGATTAAAGCGGCCATCTTTGCCGGGATTGGCAAAATAGAGGCTGTGGTCTGGGGTCATCGCCACAAATACTTGCACCAGTGCAATAATGCCTGCGCTAAAGTGGCCTTCATGAGTGTATTTCTCTATTTGGTTGCACGCTTCGATCACGGGTACACCGGAACGTTTTAGCTCCAGATGGATGACAGGCATGCCGTTAATCAGCAATAGCAGATCGCCTCTGCGGTCATGCTGCACGGCACTTTTGCGGTTAAATCTTGGCTGCTGAACAATTTGATACCGGCTCTTACCCGCCGCGATCTCTTGGCGGTCGTAGATATGCAGGCTGATCTCTTTGCCATAATGCAGCGCATCGTCGGGGTTATCTCGCTTTATGGATACGGTTTTACCGTTAATAAAGCCATTGAGTTTTAAAGGCGTTTTAAGCGAGGTTATCTGTTCAACAATCTGCTGCATCTCGCTGCCGGTTAGCGGTGCGTTATTGAGGCGATCAATGCTATTGTTATTTTGAAAGAGAATATCTGCCCAGTTTTGCAGTAAATCCGCTTCAGTGAGGTTTTTTAGAACAGTATCTTCCCAGCCTTTTTTACAAAGTTCGGTAATTACATCCTGTTCGAATAAAGCTTCTTTGGTGTAGGTCACAACCTGTCCTTGCTGACGTTGGCTCGCAATCCGCCGTCTATTTGCAGAGGTTGACGCGAGGGGCTAAATATATATTTTATGCTGGTCTGTTTGTGCGCTTACACCAGATTTGATGTGAGGGCGCTGAGATTCAAGCGATTAAACTTAATGGATGAAAATCATCACACAAACATCTTTGCCAGATACGTCTGTTTCAGATTTTTCAGCTTATCTATCTGCTGCTGTTGTAGGTTGATCAAACGGTCAAGGTTTTGGAAATACTCAGCGATTTTGGTTTGTTCTTTTATAGTAGGCATAGGAACAAGTAAATCTTTTATGTCACTATTTCTAACATGAACAACTGATTTTCCTTGAGCTTTTTTCGCTAGCTCAGCCTGACAACAACTATAAGTTATGATGAGTGCCAAAAAGCTAGGTAGAATTTTATTATTTGGATAAATTATATTTAAGTCTCCACCCAGTATTACATTAGGTTGTAAAACCGCTGAAGCACGAGCAATATCTTCCGCACTTTCCCCTGACGCAGGTACGATGACCTCTCTTCCTTTACTCATAATACCTTTGCTCTCAGAGCTAACAAATGTATCGACCTCTGTGATGATTGTTTGATAATTGGTATATAAACGACCATACAGCACGATAGGGACTCCAAACGTATTCAAGTCGCCTTTTGTAAACCCCTTTCCTTTGTTAAAGCTGGCATTTGTTCCCAAAGGCTCAACTTCCCATTTCTCACTAAACCCAGCAAAACGCAGTTCAGGCACCGTCTGTCCAGCTTTAGGGAACATTTTACCCAGCATGGCTTTCTTTAGCTGTTGCAGCTTGGCGAACTTGTCTTGGTGTAGCTTTAGTTGCTTGTCGACATTTTGAAAATAATAACCTAGGGATGTTTGCTCAACTTTGTTTGGAAAAAAAAACTTGCTACTTTTTACTTTATCTGGTGAAGAATGCTTAACAGTCGTGCCAGAGGATGTTGCAACTATTTGGTTTCGATATGTGTCCGTACTTAAAAGATAAAAAAGAAATCCATAGTCACCTTTGTATTGAATTAACTTACCCAAACGCTGATTGTGTAAGTAAGTCGTTCCATCATCAGGGACAATAGCGGGAAGCCCTAACATTTGTGCAGTTGGAGTTAGGTCTGTCATCGTGATGAAAACATCACCAGCTGCAAATATAAACTTTTGGGGTGTTTTCCCTTCTAGTTTATAATTTTGACCTTTCCCATATTGAAAACCCCCACCAATATGCACACTTCCCGGTGTCAATACTTCATAACCAGTTTTATCTTTACAGAAATACTCACTTTTAAACGCATAGCCATTTGCCAATGATAAAACGTCTCCAAGTGGCTTTTCTTCCCACTCATCTTCAAATCCTTCAAAACGTATAGTAGGTAAAGCGAGTTTTCCTTTACTCATGCTGTCCACCTGCTAATGCTTTACCTTGCAGGAAGCCTTTTAACGCTTTGATGCCCAGCATATCGAAATCACTCCCTTGTAGCTCACCCATCATTTCAGCTAGTTGCTGCTCGACTTGCTGGGTTTCATTGGCTATATCGCCATAGGTTTGGGCGTATTTGTCTGCTAACGCTTGCAGTTTATTAGTTAAGCGTTGGATGAGCTGTTGTGGCAACTGTGCTAATGACTGTACGATGGGTTGCACCCATTTAAGTAGCAGTAGGTGCTCGATTTCTGATTTAGTCAATTCAGTGATCTTTTTCTTAGTCGCTTCTAGCAAGGTTTCATCTGCAGTTTTAAGGCTCTTTTTCAGCGTTTTTTCTTCACTTTGCAGCTTTGAAACGGCTAACAATGTGTTCTCAAAGCCGTCTTTAGCAAAGGTTTCACCACGCTTTTTATCAGCTTTGATTTGCTTCACTTCTTTGTTTAGTTCAACATTCACAAAAGCCGTTTTATCTTCATTGACGCAAGCGGACTCTTTATCGTCTTCACTCAAGCCATTAAAGAGTTCTTCAATCTCGGTATTAATGGTTTGCAGACGTTCGCTGATGGTTTGAATGTGTTTTAACTCTTCCTTAAAGTAGGTTTTCTCAACTAACTCAAAAGGAAAGATATGACCAAGCCAGCCTTCTTGTACTTGTACCTCTTTGCCTTTCTGTTTTTTGGTAACCATCTTAGGCTCCACCTTTTTACAGGTGTCCATGCCTTCGGTTTGGATCATCTCTAAATCTGCCCCAAGCTGCTGCCATTTGGCATCCAGCATTTGATAGGCGTCGTATTTGTCAATCAAGGCAATGCCTTGCAAACGGCGGAAGATCTCATCACTGATAATACCTCGCTGTCGCGAACGTTTTACCTGTAATAACTCGGTGATCAAACTTTGCTTTAGGTAGGCTTCAAAGTCGCCGAACGCCTGTTTATATTGGCCGTTAAACCGTTGGGTGTCCTCATGGGCGGTGATGGCGGCTTTCACATCTTCCACGCTTAGTGCGGAGTATTCGCTAGAGGTTGCAGTAAACAAGCTCGCTTTAAGGCTTGGCATTGCCTGCCAATAGGGGCTTAACGCCGCAAGTTCGCTGTTGGGGATATCCCCGAACATGGATGCGTAGATATCCCAGCTTTCAGCCTCATCAGATGAGTCGACATAACGTGGAATGTTCAGATTGTAACCGTTCTCTCGGATCGTCTGTCGGTTGACCAGTGCAGAAAATTTTAGCTGAGATTGGCGGCTAACCACGGTATCCACAATGCGCTTGATGTCGCAGGCACGTAGCTTGTTGTTTTTTCCTTCTTTAACGAAGCCTTTTGAGGCATCAATGATGAGTACGTCATCGTTGTTTCGGGTTTGCTTGAGCACCAAAACAATAGTGGGAATACCCGTACCAAAGAAAACATTGGCAGGCAGCCCGATAATGGCGTCAATGTGGTTCTTTTCTATTAGGTTTTCACGAATTTTACCTTCATCCCCCCCACGGAACAGTACCCCATGAGGCAATACAATGGTCATGATGCCATCGGGTTTTATGTGGTATAGGTCATGCAGCAAGAAGGCGTAATCCGCTTTGGTTTTTGGCGCAAGGCCAAATGGCGAATAACGCGGATCTTTATCTTTAAACTCCGGGTCCCACTTTTGTGAATAAGGCGGGTTTGAAACGACGGCATCCACTCGCAGCGGCTCATGGGTTTTATTGCTATCAATTGGCCAGTCATCTTCTAGCGTATCTGCATTGCGGGTGATGATGTCGTTAGGCAAAATCCCACGCATAAATAGGTTCATACGGGTTAAGTTGTAGGTGTTTTTCTTGAGCTCTTGGGCAAAATAACGAATGTTATTCTCACCACCTAGACGATTTTCTACCGATTGACCGATGTTGATCAGCAACGAGCCTGAGCCACTGGTTGGATCGTAAATTTGAATTTTTTCTCGGTCCTTAAGGTGGTCAGCCATGATCTCTGACATCAGTACCGAGACTTCGTGAGGCGTATAAAATTCGCCGGCTTTTTTCCCCGCGTTAGCAGCAAATTGGCTGATTAAGTATTCGTAGATAAAGCCGAGTACATCATAGTCTTGCTTGCCTTTCATTGGGATGTCGTTGATCAAGTGGATCAAGCTTCTCGCCGCTTTAGTTTGTGATGCGGCATTTTCCCCTAACTTACTAAGGCCAGTCTCTAGCGTGTTAAAGATGCCCTCAAACAGATCTTTATGGGCAGGGTTAATCAAGCGACCAAACGCTGATAATGCATCACGGACGTAGGCAATGTCGAAATCTTGTCCGTCTTCTACCCAAGTAGAAAACAGATTGTCGTAGGCGATGAAATAGCCAATCTCATTTCGTACATAATTCAGGGTGTCTTCGTCTTGCTCGTTGAGTTCTTTGATTGATTGTTCATCAAATTCGTTATTGATCAGAAACTGAACTTGCTTATCTGACAAGAACTTATAAAAGATAAAACCCAAGATGTAATCTTTGTAGTCGTTCGCTTCAATTTTAGAACGCATTTGGTTTGCCGATTCCCAAATTTTGGCGGCAAGTTGTTGTTTATTCATTATCTACTCAAATTGTTTTAATCAATGATTCAGCGATGCGTTTAAATGAGGCAAAGCAGGTATCAAAATCATGGGGTTCGGTGTTAAACACCATTGGCGTAACAAAGTCTTGAAAGCGTTGGCGGAAAATCGGGTTGTCTTCTAGCTCTTGTAAGCCAAGGCGTAGCTCCTTAATAGGGGCAGCGACAAACTCAGCATGCTGGTTACCAAAGCGGTCGATATCTTCTTTCAATACTGTGAGAAATAATGAGGTTAGTGACTCAATATCTAGCGTCTGCGCTGTATCAATGCAATGAACGTCGTAGATATGACGGACCAACGTGACATCATCTTTACGTTCGGTGTCACGCTTAACCAACATAGTACGACGTAACATAGAAAGTACTTTCTCCACTAATGTTGCGTAAACAGAAACACAAGCGAATGCGCTGACCTCTTGTGGTTGCTTATAAAGCTCTGCAACTAACGATTGAATTCCTCGGTCTTCTACTTCTAGAAGCGGAATAGTTTCCATCAGCTCTAATTTGATGATTGGTCGCAAGCATGGAGCTTGGTTGAATTGTTGAGGATATTTAAGTTCATACTCCACATAACGGTATTCATCACGAACAAGTCGGCTTTCAACTGTAAATTGCTGAGATCGCGCAATCACCTGCTCTATTTGCTCGATAAGCATTTTACGTGCGGTTTTCTTTTTACCACGACTCAACGCATCAAACTCTTTACTTGGGATCAGTTTAATATCAACGTCTTCTGACATCCGTAGGATTTTGACATTAGATTTGGCTAATGCCGTACCACCTGCAAAAACCAATTGGTGAGTTTCAAAGGTAAGTTTTTCTAGCTCAGCAAGCAGAGCAACAACCCAGTAATCTTTTTCAATAATGGCTGGGTTTCCTAGCGCTAAAGCATCGGAAACCTCAAGGAATTGTTGTTTTAGTTTTTTCATCGTTAACTCGGAGAATTCAGTACTCGATTACCTACTACCAGCTTGCGATTAAACTGCTTAGGATTCCATGAATAATGAACGGATGATGGTACTTGTGTGCTTTCACCTGAAAAGCTCTGTAGAGACAAACTATCCATCTCAAAGTCAACGCCCTTCATTTTTAATATTTCCCGGATAAGGGCATCGCTACCACCAGGGTTGGTAGGCATGGGTCTTCCTGTAAGGCTATTAACCCTTGCTTTGGTATACAAACCATAGCCAAGCTTCATTAGTTCACCTTGCTTTACTAATTGCCTCAATGCTCTACCTACTTGATCATAACTGGCAAACCCATCAAAGTCTTTGCGTTCAAAGACATAGCGTCTTGAACGCTTTATATTCTGATAAATACGATCTGCCGCAGTCATTTGAACCTCCTAACTTTAATTCAAAACAGTATAACTCAACTTATTTTAACAAGGAATAAATACGGCACTGTGCGTTGAAAGAAAGCGGTATTAAAATAAGATCAAAAAACATAAGTGATTGTTATAAGTTAAAATAAACCAACACCTCATCCGTGGCACCATAAAGAAAAGGAAGCTTTGACCTACATTAAGAGTCTATCCCCTCTGAAATATTGAGCGCATCTTCAATTTCGACACCTAGATAACGAATGGTATTGTCGAGCTTTACGTGACCAAGTAGTAATTGAACTGCACGGATATTTTTGGTGCGAGCATAGATTAATGTCGCTTTCGTTCGACGCATTGAATGTGTGCCGTAAAGGTATGGGTCGTAACAGAGTTCAGTGGCCCAACGACGAATGATGGTTGCGTAACGACTATAACTCATGGGCTTACCCTGCTTGCGAGGGCTAGGGAACAAGTAATCTGATGCGGATATTTGGCTCTTCATTATCCATTGAGCCAATGACTGTGCAGTACGAGATGTGATCTCAAACTGGACCTCTCTACCAGTTTTACTCTGGCTGTAAAGCACGCGATCTTGAATCACACCACCAGAAGAGATATCCCTCACTTTCATTCTAAGCAAGTCACAAGAACGTAACTTACAGTCTATGGCGAGATTGAGCAAGGCCAGTTCCATGATGTTTCCTTCGATTTCGAGTCTAGTGCGAATTCGCCAGATATCTTCAAGTTTGAAGGGTTTTTTCTGCCCTGTTAAATGACCTTTCTTTGTCCACATAATTGACCTCCAGTATGACTTTAGAAGTGGCCTTATTAAGTTTAGAGGAGATAAATTGAATGGTTATGCAGTGAGGAAGCTGAGAAAGATTGCAGGCTTAAGTGCGTTAGAGTATTTGATCTAGCTGATTTTGGGGCATAAACGTTCTAGCAGTGATCGTGCTGGCACGTCTCTGGACAGAAGTAATTTAGTGACATTGGACAAAATTACTTCAATTGATTAGGAAAAGTATCTTGAAAATCTAAACGCTTGTTAGCATTCTGTTATTTGATATGTTTTCCTCGAAGTTGCGGAAACTCAAATATTGGAAATTCGTCTATGTGTGAGTAAGCGTTATATAAACTGATCGCGAGATTTGGTATGAAGTTAGAAAAATCAAAATATGCCTGCTCTTTTGATGTTTGATCATGCCAGTACCTAATCTCTATAAATGATTTAGACCAACGCTGTATTTCTCTTTCAAAACTAGCTTTTTCAATATCACCAACTAGGTGAACATACATTCGTCTTACCCAGTTTTTCCTATCTTCTGGAAGTAGTTTATACAAGCTCCAAAGGCTATGTTCCTTACAAGGGTCAATTCCTTGATTTGCTAACTCCCCCTTAAGGAATAACTCTGATGCAAAAGCAAAACAGACCATAACAGGAGCTACTAAACGATTATTTTCAACACTCTTTGAGGCCTCTAAACCCGCTAACACAAACTCTTCAGCTGTATGGGTCGCCCCACCATGCATTTTTTGAACTGACATTTGATTTATATACTCCTTAAGAAGGCTAGTCGCGTTAAGTTGCAACGCCACCACCTAACCTATTGCACCTTAACCCAAAACCCAACCTTGAACTGAGAATGCCAAGGGTTGGGAATCTGCCTTAGCTCTTGTTATGAGTTTCGCAAAGCACCTAATTGCTCATTTAGCATAATGTATAAGCAACTGATTGAAATTTCAAACTTAGAGTCTCCACCATCTTTTATATAACCAAAGGGGTCAAGTCGCTCAACTTCACAAGTGAAGTCTTGTATTGTTACATCAATCCCTGAAGGTGAAATGTTGTGCGAATATTTGTTTCGAATCGTATTCAGCTTTTTTATTGCAACCCAGAACTCATCGGGTAACTCTGTAGATTTCGATAGGGCCCAACATAACTCTAATTTTTTGGCGAACATCATATTATTAGTGATCTTTATACCTAGAGGATTATCTAAGCTCAGGTGGAGGGTTAAAATATCACTCAAAAGTTCTTCGATTAATAAATGCCCTTTAAGGACAACTAAGACCTTATCTTCGCCTACGGGAAGTAGCCTCATAAAGCGAGCAAATCTAAATCCTTGCTTTGCTGAAGATTCCATAATTACCTCTAACTCATCACGCTTTCTATACGGCTGCCAGCCGTTTTCTATATTGCTATGATGCCTGCGTATTTCGGCGATTCCGATCGGGCGTTTCGGTTTAATCCGATCACCTGACCCTGCCGTTTTTCTCTACCTCTAGTTTTACTCTAACTGATCGGATTGCGCCAGTTTTCTCATTGATTCCCCTCCTAGTTCTAATCGGTGGCTGTTATGGATTAATCGGTCTAAAACAGCATCAGCAACCGTGGCGTTACCTATCATGTTGTACCATTCTTTTACAGGAAGTTGGCTTATCATCATCGTGCTGCTGACCTGATATCTGTCTTCAAGTAACTCCAGTAAATGACCTGCATGATCCTGAGTGAGCTTTTCCATTCCCCAGTCATCTAGGACGAGTAAGCCTTTTTTCGATAGTGCCAGTAGCTGTTTTTGATATGTGCCGTCAAGACGGCCTGAACTTAGATCATCCAGTAAGCGACTCAAACGGTAATATCGAACGCTATGTTGCTGCTCGCAAGCCTGAGCCGATAAAGCGCAAGCGATATAGGTTTTTCCTGCTCCTGTAGGGCCAGTGATCAAGATATTTTGATGTTTGTGCAGATAGATTCCTGTCAGAAGTTCACTCATCTGACTCCGCATTAGACCTCGCCCTTCTTTGTAAATAATTTGGCTTGCCTGCGCATCTACTCTGAGCTTGGCTTGTCGCTTGAGCCTTTGGATCTTAGTTTGGTTTCGGTTAAGCAACTCACTCTCTAGAAGTAAGCTTAACCTTTCTTCGAACGCTAGCTCTGCGTAAGTGGATAGCTGCTCACGTTGCTGCTCTAAAGCTTGTGCTGCATGACCAAGGCGAAGTGCTTTTAGTTGTTCATTTATCTGGTTCATTACGTACTCCTAGTGGTAAAAGTCAGGGCCACGAACATTGCTGTGCTCTATGTTGGGTGTGGTTTGAGTTTCTGATGAGAGTTGGCCTTCCCGATGGTTTACTAACAAGTTTTTGACGAACTTAAGATAGGGTTTATTGATTAGAAGCGCATCCTTACAGGCTTGCTCTAGACGAACATCACCGTATTTTTTACTCAGGTTCAATAAGCCAAGACAGCTACGATAAGCTTGTTCAGGGTGTGCCTTTTTCATCAATTGAACATTCACCATTTCACGAGTTGCAGCGCCAATATGTTCTCCCCAGCGCAATAATCGTTCAGGAGACCATTTCTGATACCGATGGTTGCTGGGCATGTGTTCGGGGTAAGTGCTTATCCCTCGTTCTTTTGGGCTACATGGATGTTGTGAGACTAGGTTTCCTTGATAATAAATGCGTATCAAGCGGGAAGTGGCTTCAAGTTCAACATGTTGTCCCACTAACTGGTGAGGCACAGAGTAGTAATGTTTTCTGTACTCTATGTGGTAGTCAGGCCCAACTTTCGCCCGCTTAGTTTCGGTATAGATGTAGCGTTGGATTGGAAGTGGTCTCAATGCTGGTTTATCTAACTGCTCGAACAGTGCCTGACGGCTGGCTCCTAGCTGTTTCATTTCCCTTTGGTTCAAATCATTCATTAGCTCACGGATGGCTAGGTTTAACTCTTTGAACGTGTGGAAGGTATTGTGTCGTAGTCGCATCATTATCCAACGCTCAACAATGAGCACTGCATTTTCAGCTTTTGCTTTGTCTTTAGGTTTGTATGGTCGAGCAGGCATGACAGCCGTCTGGTAATGGTTAGATAGTTTCTGGTAACTATCGTTGAGCTGAGGTTCATAGCGGTCATGTTTAGTGACAGCCGAACGCAGGTTATCAGGGACTAACAACCTTGGAACCCCGCCGAAGTGTTCGAAGGCATTGGCATGGGCTTCCAGCCAGTGTTCTAGTTTTTGACTCTCACTTGCTTCCACGTAGGTATAATTGGATGCACCAAGAGTGGCAACAAAAACCTGGGCATGACGGATCTCTCCCGTGTCAGGGTTAACGACTGGGATCGTTGGGCCACAGTAATCAATGAACAGCTTGTCACCTGCGATGTGGGTCTGTCGCATGCTACGCTTCTGCTTCTTTAACCAACGCATGTAATGTTCACAGAACTGAGTATAAGCGTAGGCTCGCTCCTGATATTGCTCGTAATATTCTTCCCACAACAGCAGTTTCGTCATGCCTTTTCTTTTTAGTTCCGTACAACAGTTAGCGAAGTTTGGCATCGCTTTGGCTTTATTCGCTCCTTTTGGGTGATAAAGCGCATTGGTTAACTCTGTATCTGAACAACTATCAGGGAGCGGCCAACCTATTTGGCTTTGATTAAAACGACTGATGATTTCAGATACGGTCGCACAACCAATTTTCAGACAGGAAGCGATATTTCTGTGTGACAATCCGCACTCGAATTTAAGGCGTAAAACCTCTTTGATTTTTGTCATTGGTGTTCTCTTTTTTGGCATCATCACTTCCTAGTTGTATACGACTACTAACAAGGATAGCGACTGGTTGATTTAAAAGAGAAAAAGGGAGGGTTTCGGAGTATCCGATCAGTGATTTCGCTATTCCGATCGCCCATTTCGGAGTTTGGGCTAAAGTGATCGGATTATTGCGGAATGAGCGATCGGTTTAAACCGAAACAGGTGATCGGATAATGCCGAAATAGGTGATCGCAATGCTCCGAAATACGCAGATGCCGTCTTTCATTCAGCAGTTAATTGACAATCAATAAGTTAGCATGACGAAGTGATGGTTAGATTCGACATGAGGCATAATTTCTTTCCATGCTCGTAGCACACCCCTTTCGGATAAATGTTGGTAGGGAAAATACGTATTAATAGGATGTGTATGATCTTTTGCACTAAATGATTTTGGGGCAAAAATTACTTAGAGCAATTGCTTAAATTAGGGAAATACAGATAACGTCAGGTATGGGAAAGTCGCTTAGTGAATGCCCAGTCTGATTGGAGCAGATCAGTTTTTCATAATTAGACTCCCTTAAACACTTCACGGTTCAGAATAGACTGAGTAGGTGGGGAGTCCAATTATCTTGTTATGTTAATTTTTTGACGAGAACTCAACTTCTTGAGGTATATTGCGATCTTTTTCGCATATAACTACAGTATTGGCGAGTTTGTCGTGCCACCCCTGTTTACGCTTATCCCACGCAACCCAAAATATACCTAGACCAAGAGGGATTGTCGCTAGGATATACCCAAGGTATCTTATAATATACTGTTGAAGGGTAGGTTTATCGCCAGTCTTAGCGTCTACAATTTTAGCTGATATAGCCATTTTGCCTGGAGTCGCTTGACGATAAAGCCAGAAACCGATGATCGCTACCAATGGAAAAATCCAGCTTAAAATCAGGTCAGCGAAACCTTGCACTAATGCATCATTGTCAAAATATGCCCAGCCATAAACTGCTACTAGAATCGGGTATGTAAGGACACAAATTATCACAGTATCGATTAGACTAGCACCAACTCGAGGCCAAAAGCCTGAGTATTCGTACAAATCGCTCATTTTAGCAGGAACATTATCTTTCATATTATTTACCTAGTTTATAAAACCGACGCAAACATATGATACGCAATGTAATTTCTTTCTCAAGTTAATACTCAACCTATTGAAATTCACCTCAATATTGAGCGACAATTAACATAACGCTTTCTATACGACTTTTGGTCGTCTTTTATCGTCCTATAATGCAGCCTTTCCAATCAAAGTTCAATTAACAATCAATAAGTTAATGAGATGTGTTGAGTATTAGACCGCCAAATGACGCATAATTTTTAAAAAGCTTAATTCGGCACTTCATCGAATAACTACAGATAAGGCAAACGTACAGTCTAAGATTTTGAGTAGATATTCGCGCTGAGAAGGAATGGGGCAAAGCGTGTTTGCTATAGTCGGTTCGCATCACCTCTGCCAAGTGGACTGACAGAGGAAAAGCTAACAAACTTTATAGCTGAGCGATGTGCGACAGAGTTTCTGGGTGGCGCTGAACCAATTTTAGAAGGGTTACTGCTTGTCCATTTGGTGCGCTACGCCCTTGTTCCCAGTTCTCTAACGTACGAGATGATGTGTGCAACAAACGAGCAAAAACACCACGAGACATATTAAAATGCTCTCGAATTCTCATGATTTCATCAGGTGAGATATTTAACTCACTGATGTCGTTAAATTGATGATTTTTAAGGGTAAGCTTGCCCTCTGAATGCTCTTTAGCCTCAACAAGTGCTGAACTTAGCTCCGCAAATAGATCACGATTGCTCATTACGCCACGCCTCCATAAAAGCCTTTAGTTGTTTCTTTTGGTCTGCGGTTAAGTCGGACATTTCATTCTTGCCGTAAATCGTCAGCAAGTAGAAACGACGTTTCTCATCGAGGAAGTAATAGATAACGCGAGAGCCACCTCGCTTGCCCTTACCTTTACTTGCAACTCGAATCTTTCGCAAACCACCTGTACCTTGAATCACGTCACCTTGGTTCGGGTTAGACATTAACTCAGCTTGAAAAAGCCTAAACTCATCATCGCTGAGATATTCATAACGGTACTTTTCAAATATGGTCGATTCGACAAATATACTTCTCATACGCAAAGTATACGCAAGTAACGTACAGATAGCAAAACTATACGTGATTAACGTGGCTATAATTTTTGGAGCAGTAAGTCTGACTTGAGCTATGACGCTTATTAAACGGATTTATTCTTTAATTATATGCAACCAATCATCAGTCAACTCTAATTATACTCACGCTCAATCGAAAGCCTGTTCTGCCTAGCGTCTAAGATATGAACTTCAGAAATTGCCGAAAATTTCCGTATAATTCCAGCGGTGTCTGAGCAATATGATTTTTCGCCTGCTCAAACTAAAATGAGCATGCTCTTACCCTCTTTCATCGATTAGATTTGGTAGGGAAAACGCACGTTCCCTAAAATGTGTAGAGCTTTAGCTCTGAACGATTTTGGGGCAAAACCTTCTTAGAGTTAAAGGTCTAACTGTTGTGATCGCTCTCTAACGGTTCAATTGATGCTCAAAATGAACACACTTTATGCTCTTCCTGCAGCCGTTCCCGTTAGGGCGTGACCGCAAGCGGTCGGGCTTTTCGTCGTTCCTCCTCCTATCGCTAACTTGAAGCCCATATTGAGCAAGCTCAATGCGCTTCTAAGTTCCAGATAGACAATCCCTCACGCAAACGCGTCGTTAGGCGTCTGAAGCGACGCACTCCGCTCTATTTCACGCCTTTACGCTAAGAGGGCGTCATCGCTTCGGTGCTTCGTTCATTTTGTTTTACTTTTTGATTTGAGCTCACTTGCTTACCCGCGCTGATTTCTTAATCTCTCAACGTTCGCCCTCTTTGCAAGGGAGGCTGCGCCGCTTCGCGCCCTTGTCAAAGCGGTCTTTCAAGTTGAGTCGATGAAACCAGGCAATAAGCGAAGTGATACTCAACGAACCAAAAAGGAAAACCGCTATGAACGCAATCAACCCAATCTCAGCGCCCTCTAACCGTCAAGACGCGACCAGCGTATCGCCGCTGGACACTCAGGCAACTGCACAAAATGATGCCTCTATTGTGATGCTGCCTGTTAATCAATTGGTGGTGTCGGATTTAAACGTGCGAAAGAGCAAAGCCAGTAAAGCCGATGATGAATCTCTACAAGCGTCCATCTTGGCGCATGGCGTCATTCAAAACTTGGTCGCGCTGCCTTGTGAGTCAGGTCGGTATCCTGTTATCAGTGGGGGTCGTCGTTTAACTCAACTTCAAGCGCTGGTTGAATTAAATAACATCCCGCCTGAATACCTTGTGCCCGTTAAAATCTTGAATGCGTCCACCGTGTCGCACGATGCCACTGAAATCTCATTGACTGAAAACGTCACACGCGCCTCGATGCACCCAGTCGATGAGTTTGAGGCGTACTCAAAAAGAGTCGAAGACGGCGCAACCGTGGCCGAAGTCGCGCAACGCTTTGGTAAAACACAACGTTACGTGCATCAGCGCATGAAATTAGCGGCGGTCGAGTCGGCTATCCTTGAAGCATACCGCGAGGGCAACGTCTCTCTTGAGCGTGTCATGTTATTCACCTTTGCCAGTCCAGAGCGTCAACGAGACGTGTGGGAACAAGTGAAAGAGAAATCTTGGTATTCTGAACATCAAGTACGCCACATGCTCAAAGGATCTGCATTGGAAGCGTCAAGCGGACTCGTCACGTTTGTTGGTCAAGCGTCTTACGAACAAGCAGGGGGAATGGTCACCACGGATTTGTTTTCTGACAAAATCTATTTTGAAGACCGCGCCTTAATGGAATCGCTTGCGAGGGCTAAGATACAACTTGAAGCGGATAAACTGAGCGCGCAGGGCTGGAAATGGACCGAAATACTGCTCACACGCACTCACGATGAATCGCGTGGCTATGTTGAACTGACGGCCAATCAAGGTAAATATAAGAAAGCCGAGAAAGCGTTAGCAGGGTGCATTCTCGCGTTAGGTCACAACGGGGATATCTGTATCATTAAAGGTTTGGTGGCGAAATCCGAACGTAAAGCGCTCAAAGCCTTGCAAGCCGAATATGCCAAGAAAGCAAACCGTGAAAAGGATGTCGAACGAGGAGAGGGTTTAAGTGACGTTGTCGCGTCAGAGCCAACCTATTCCGGCGCACTTACTGACGATTTGAACGCGCACCGCCTTGTTATCGCAAAACATGCCTTGATGCAAAATACGTCACTTGCGCTCGATGCGCTTCACTTCTCTTTGTGCCTGAAAGCCCAAAATCAATACTTGAGTGCGCCCATTAATGTCACCCTACATCACAGCGCTGTTGAGCCAAAGCAAGGGGATTTTAATGAGAACAAAGCACTTGAGCGTATCGAGCAACACAAGCAAAGCTTGGACATGACGTGGTATGAGGCAAGCGGTGAGCACGAACGCTTTCAAGCGTTCGTTGCCCTCGATAGTGAAGAAAAACACAAGCAAGTGGCGTTCGCCACGTCATTAATGCTCGTGCCTTGTCTGGTTGGGGATAACCGCTCCACTCATAATTTCCTCTATCAAGCGCTGGCCTTTGACGCCCCCGATTACTGGCGACCAACCACGGACAGCTTCATCAAACGCATCAACAAAGAGGCGCTGATTGATATTGCCCGTCCCGTGATGTCAGAAACGTGGTTACAGAGCGCCCAAACGCTCAAGAAGAGTGATTTGGTGAAGCAATTAACTGTCTGGCTTAATGGGGGAGATAACTCACTGACAGAGCCACAAAGGGCGCATTTCGCTCAGTGGATGCCCGTGGGCTTTTAATGTCCTCAATATGCAGTCCTGACGGACTGCATATCCCTAACCGTGTGTGCTTCTTTCTTCGTCTACGAAAAAGGCGTGCTCCCCATTACCAGGATAAGTTCAGGAAAAAGCAAAAAGAAAGGCTCGTTAACACGAGCAAGCGCTGTCCCAGGGCCTGTTTTGATTGGCCGGTTTTTGTTTATGGGCAAGGCGTGAACTCAACGCATGCTGGTTTAGGTTTAGGGTGAGAATACTTAAGTATCGGTGAGGCATGTGGAGGTGACTTCTTGTGCTGAGCTTTCCGTTTTCTTGGGCGTTCTCGCTTCGCTCCGTTCATTCCGTCGCTTCGCTCCTCCCGCGATAACGCATGACACGAATATCGAGCAAAGCTCGATGTGCCATTGCGTTCCTGCGAACAATCACCCAACGCCTCCGCTCACTGCGTTCGCTACGCCTCGTCATTCTTCCTCGTTGTCTTTCACTGCCTGTCATTAAGGCAGAGTAAGGGCCGAGTTTTTTATGCGCCGATTTTCCTTTCTACTCGTATCCCCTTACGGACTCGCAAGCTGTTAACCATGACCTTTCAGAACCTCAATAACAAGGGTATATGAACGCTTCGCGCCCTTGTTATTGAGAACCATGAAAGCCCGATGGACAGCTAAGCGGCTCCGAAAGGTGATACTCAAACAAAAAGGAAACTCCCCATGGCGCAACAAAACTCAACCCTAACTCTCTCTACATGCCAAACAGCGACCAGCGTCTCGCCGCTGGAGCACGAAAGCTCACCAAAACATGATGTCTCTTTAGAGCAAAGCAAGAGCGAACAACAAGGATTTGCGATTGCGCCGTGGAGTGACATTACAGCAGAAGAACTCAAGGCCGCAGGGTTTGTTCAGCGTGAGGCTCAGTACTTCCCGTTCACGCTGGCAGAGGTACGCGCCCTTATCATGCGCCAATTTCAAATCGGGACGTTAAGGGACTGTTTTGTTGTGCTGGATGTGTCTACGCCTTTTGAAACCCTTTATTCATTTGACCGTTGCCCGTTTTAATTAAGACAAGGAATAGTAAAACCATGAAATCGTTATCCCATTACATCCAAGATAAACAAACGCAAGCGTTTAATGACGCAGGGGCTTTTTTTGCTTTTTCTAATCAGCAGTTTGCCAAAGCAAAAAAACAAGGCATTGAATACGTCTCAATAGGGGCTGGATTAATTTGTCCTACCGACAGAGCCAAACAATTAATTAACCGTCTCGCCACCATTAACCAAGAAGGAATTAAGCAAGACATCGAAGAAAATGGGAAAGACGCCATTATTCGCCGTGAGCTATTTAACTACGAATGCTTTTATAGCGGGGACATTATGGATTGCGTCGAAAACCTCACCGAGTACGGCTATTGCTTTGATGATGTTCACCAAGTCTATCGCCACATTTGCCAGACCGAAAACGTGTGTTAATCAGCCAATAAAAAACGCCTTGATATCGACGTCAATAAATATCAAGGCGCTACCCATTATATAGAGATAAAGGACAACCCAATAATGAGTGAACTAGAGTTTACAATAGAAAACAAAAAAACGGAAGCAGAGCAGTATGTGTGCAGCGCCCAACCTTTTGATTTAGGAGCGGTGGTGATGACTCAAGGCGTAAAAATGTTATTGAGTGACAACATCGGAGCCAATTTGCGTATTTACTTAATGCGTCATCAAAACGGCGATTGGGGGGATATGCCAATAGAAGATAAAATTGCCAATGATGAAGCGACAAAAATAGGCGCTCGTATCATGTCAGGTTATCAAATTTGCAATCAAAGGATTTGGGTTATTACCGAAGGCGATCGAAGTGTGACCACCGTATTATTCCCGTTCGAATATTAATGTCGGTTGTCTATCGTGTTATCATCCAGCCTTCGGGCTGGATGGTTAATAGAGGGGTAAAATGAATAAACTGTCCGTATTGATGCTATGGTTTCCTTTTCCCGTGTTCGCTTTTTGTTTTGATGAGGCTGGCAATCATTATAATGTATCATCAGACTTACTCAGAGCCATTGCAACCGTTGAAAGTAACTTAAACCCTAATGCTATCAATGAAAATAAAAATAACGTCGGTGAGGTCGTGAGTAGCGATTATGGCCTAATGCAAATTAACTCAATCTGGTTCGACAAGCTTTCGGATTTTAATGTGAATGATCAGAATGTTTATGATCCGTGTTTTAACGTGTCATTAGGTGCATGGGTATTAAGCGCGAACTTTGCCAGTCACGGTTATAACTGGAACAGCGTGGGGGCATATAACGCAGGGTTTTCCAAACGTACCGAAACCGCCAGAAAAATATACATCCAAAAAGTCCAATCTGTTTATTATTCGCAAAACGTAAAATAACCCGCATTGCACCACTCTGGTGCAATGCGTCTTGCCGTCCAACGTTCTCATTCCTCTTTGCTCTTGCCTGTTCGTCCCTTTCTGCATCCCCGATTCAGTCGCCATGGGTTCGTCTTTTTTCTTCGGCCTGGTTTTATTTCCTCAAGTTCTACCCACTCAAGCTGATGAAGCCGCCCCGACTTTTTACTTTCTCTGAAAGTTCCCACACACCACGCTAAATCGGAAAACGATTTAAATGGTTGTCTGTAAAAATATAAAAGCATTAAAAACAAAGGCTTAATTAGATTTGTGGTGCGTGTATTTAGATGGGAAAAATTTTCAAAATCTCAACTAATTAGCCGCTGAAATCCCAATTAAAAAACATGCAGATAGAATGAATTCTAATTGATACCTTTTGGGTAAAGGCTTGGGAGCGATTTCAATGTAATATCAATGATATTTGATTGGATTGATATTTATCCCTTTTGTGCTGTGGGTCTAGAGTGAATGATAATGGTCATGTACAATGCATTTTCATTGTGATTTAATTGGGGTTCATTGAGGCTAAAAGTAAGCGTTCATTGACATTCATTGACGGAAAAAAGGTAAATTATGTCGCGTTCTTACCCTTTACAAACTTCCCTTAATGGGAAGTTAGAGCAAGATTTCGTTAAGTTTAAAAAGAGAGAGAAGTTGAGTGATGCAGAAGCCGCTCGCCAGCTTTTGACGTTGGCGTTGCGGATCAAACTTAATGATAGCGATGACGATCGTCCATCAAACCGTGAGTTGATGGAAGATACGTATCGCAGAGTTAGGCAAGTTCAAGGGGTATTAAATTTAAATTTAGCGCATAGCTTTGATGGTGAGAGGTATTACAAAAATAAAGCCGATTCCATTGAGCAAAGAAAATCCAATACGGCCTTGGTTGATAAAAGTGTCGAGGATTATCTTGCAGGCGAAAAAAAAGGGTAGCCCTATGGCTTAATGCCACTCGCTTAAGAGCGAGTGGCATGTTTATTGGGGTATCGGGCTGGCTTTTTTAAAACCGCTCTGGGGTATGGTTTCCTTTTCCGTTTCTTGGGGAGAATAAGCCGCTTCCCATTGTCCCTGAGAGCTTTTAAGTTTTTTGGTATCGCTCCTGGACTTCGAGTGTCGCTCGCCCAAATCATCTCATCCATAATCAAAAATAAGGCATTAATGAAGCTGATCCGTAGAGGCTCAACTTCATGTTGTTTAGCCATCTCAGCCATTTCCAGCCTCACGATGTTATAGCTGGTTAATATTCCCCATAGCTCCTGATATATCCCGACTTTTTTCTTACTTCGTAATGTTGGTTTGTTTTGTAACTGATACTGCTTTAGTTCGCCGTAACTGCGTTCGATTTCCCAACGCTCCCAATACACTTTAACTAAGTCATCAAACAGATAGCGCTCAGGGCATAAGCACGAAGTAATGAAGCCTTTGATTTCACCTTTAGGGGTTGGAATTAGAATAAGGCGTGCTTGCCATCTCTTGCCAAGATAGGGAGTCTGCTTTTGAGCTTGTGGTGAAACAGGCATCTCAATGAGATGATCATAATCAGTATAACTCTCGATTATGTCATAGCGCATTTTGGTTTTGATTGGTGTTAACCAGTGGCTGTTACTGCTAGCACCCTGCCAGCTGGTAAATAACTCCGCAGAAGTGAACCCTCTATCAAAAAGTGTTAATGAGTCATCTGGTGCTGACCCCACAAGTTGTTGGGCATATGATATTTCACTGTTTGTTACTGGTCCAAAAGCAGCATCGGACACAAGGTGGCTACGTGTAGACATTAATGTTACTGCCAACACGCTTGGAAATGATGCACCTTTTTGAGCAAACCCAAAATGCTGATTTTCTTCGGTATTGTGAGTTTTGAAATACGTTCCATCGACACTAAGAAGCTTTAAGCCACAAACTTCGTCAAAGTCTGATTGTTGCTCCCACTGTTGGGCTGTAGTTTTAAATAAGTAACGCATAGGTTTATCGCCGAGGCGTTCTTTCCCCTTGATAATACTGCTTGTTGCCATAGGTGTGAGTTCACCATCTACATCAGGGAATGCTAACTCCAACTTGTCGCAGACATCTTGAATGGAGCGATTACGTTGGAGCCCAATCCCTAATACTAACCAAACAGCTTGCTCTGCGGGGAGGCGTCGCTTTCTGAGCGATACTCGTCCAGTTTGTTGAACAGCTTCTTCAACCCATTCCCAAGGAATGTGTTTATTAAACACATCGATTGGACGTTCGTGGCAAAACTCTGCGGTAACCTGTAACTCTTTTGAAAACTCAGACATAAAAAATCGGCCGTAACTTACGTTACGACCGATTATGAGGCCTCTGGAGGATCGTTCAAGTAGCTAAACGATCGGCATTAAGCCCTATGGCTACCCTTTATTATCTCTCTAACTCTCTGTCTATTTCTCTGTTTTCCCAATCGCTCTCTTTCTCTGGATGATTAAAATCCATCTCGTGTTGAGGTGACGGCGCTTTGGTTTCAAAGTGTTCAAGGGATTGACTGTCCCGTTCTTTTTTCTCATCCATGTTCAGTGTGTCTAATTCTCTTTCTTGATGAGTGGGATGGGGTTCGCTTAATTCGATATCATGCGCGCGGTTATCGCGGTCTAATTTATCTATGCAGGTTTTAATGTCCTCCTTTAAATGATCGTCTGACATGAATTGAACGTCTCGACCATTAAAATTCTCAACAATCTTCTCGATGTTGTTCGGGTTTACATCGTGGTTGCCTTGGTTTAAGACAATAATGACATTCTGTCTTAATTCATCCGTGGGTATATTTTGAATGTCGTTCTTGTGGTTGACGTTAATAATGTCCATTTGGCCTTGAGTGTGCTCGCGTATTAAAAACGAGTTTTCAATCGACGTGCTGATGAGGGTGGTGTTTACATGCTCCCCTTGATGGAAGGTCGTTAATTGTTTGGATTTTGTCCCCAGCGTCCTTGGGTTAATGTCTAAGGCATCGTCTTTATTTCCCTGATGGTCAAGGTAGGTCACTTCAACGGCTTTGGTTTCGCCTTGTTTGTTGTGAATATTGGTAACCATGGCCGGATGGAAGAGTTTGTCTTCGGACGAGTAGACTGCCGGGTGGAATTTAACTTGGTCATTGTGGGTGTGATTTACCCCTAGCTTGTTTAAGTAAGTTTGGGCCAGTGTGTTCTCTATCGGTTTACTTTGACTGATGTATTCTTTGGCTCTTTCTTCAAATTGCGCAATATGCTTTGGCGTGGTGTTGAGTAATTTGTCATGTTTGCTGTTTTCCTCCAGTTGATATTTATCTGGCTCATTTAACAGGTTATTGGCTTCCGTCATGGCCTCTTTATAGCCCATGTCTTTGTGGCTCATGATGAGGTTAATCAGCGAGCCTTTCTCGCCCGTGGTGTAGTCTTTAAAATAACCACGATGCTCGCCTGTTAAGGTCACTTTAATGGCGGATTTGCCAATGCCAAAGGTTAAATAGTCGCGGTCGGATTTGGACTGGTTGGGCTTGCCTAATAAGTGCATGGCTAGGCTTTCGGTGTATTTCGGGAGTTGTGTATTGATGTGCTCCTTAAAGGTGTTGTAGTCAAAGTCACCGCTTTTATTTTGGAAGCGAACGTCCTCATGGGGCAGGGCGTTGCGGTTAAAGTAAGTGGTGTCTTGGGGTGGGGTTTGGTTGGCGGTTTCTATCGCGCTAGCTTTATGGCTTTCTTTGGATAACCAGCTTTTGAGCAGGTGTGTGGTGTTATCGGTATAGAGCCTCACGTGCTGGCTGGCGCGGGTGACATCAATGCCGGCACGTCTTAGGTTGGTTAATGCGCCTTTGCTTTTGATGGCCGTAATGACGTGCGGGTACGTGGCCCCTTGCGCCATGTCCGCGGTTCGGCTGTAAGCGTAATCCCAATGACTGTCTGTTAACTCATTCGGGTTGATGGTGAGCGTTTGGCCACTTTTTGATTGCGCCATGATGCTATCCGGGCTTGCTTGGGTGATGCGGTACTCCACATTGGCTTTGATGTCGCGGCTTTTATCGGTAAAGCGAGTGACAATCTTATCGCCTGTTGAGAGTGGTTTTTCTGATACAGAGAAAAGCGTCGTGAAACGATGGTCACGGTTACGCGGTAAGAACGGCTTTGTCTTGCCTGTGCTGGCGTCTTCAAGCGTCACCACACCGTGCTCCGAATCCACGTGGGTAATGGTGGCGTACTCACCGGGCTTGGTGCTCAGCACTAAGCCTTTTTGATACGGCATCATGGTGGTGAGCTCTTCACCGGTGGCGCCGATGGAGCGCAATCTCGTGGCGACAATGTTCTCTTTGCCGATTTCCTCGTTTTTCATTAAGCCAACACGAACGTAGGCCGTGATGTCATCACGCTCTTGGTTGGTGTAGGCGATGATAAGCGTGTTTTCGCGGGTTTCAGGTGTGCGTTCTAGGTAATCCTTTGCTACCAGGTAGGGCAGCTTTTCAGTGGCTTCTAACTGCGCTTGGCGTCGGTCTTGATTGTTTTCATCCAGCGTGGAGATGACATGTTGGTGATTGCCTTGCGCGTCAGGCGATTGGCGTTGGAGTTTGTCCAAGGCGCTTTCGGGCTGCTTATCAATGGTGTTTTGCGCGGCATTGAGTAGGGGGTCGTTTTGCTGACGAATGATGTCGGTCATGTAAGCGGTATCGAGGCGACCTTGACGCATGGCCAGCTCAAAGGGTTTACCGGCGCTTAAAGATAACAACTGCTCTTTATCCCCTAACAACACGGCTTTGGATTGACTGGCATTGACCAGCGTGGTGAATTCATCGGCTTGTTTGTTACTGACCATGGAGCTTTCATCGAGAAAGAACAAAGTGCCTTGATAGTCGCTGGCTTGGCGGTTGCCTTGTCGGATGTCACTGAGTAGGCTCTCTAGGGTTTGCGCTTTCACGCCCTTGCTTTCCAGCTCAGAAACGGCGGCGTGGGTGGGCGCAAGGCCAATGACGTTTTGCTCGGGTTGTTGGCTGACTTGTTTCGCTAATTGGATAAGTTCAATGTTGGATTCAAGCATGGTGGATTTCCCTGTACCGGCTAAGCCTTGAATGGCGACAAAGCTGTCTTGGGTGGTTGAAATCAGGGTAAGGCTGCCTTGTTGTCCTTGAGTGAGGCGAGGCTGGGTCTCAAGAAAGGCTTGCACCTGCTTGGTTATCGCAAAAGGCGGATGTTGGCCCTTGCCATCAGTGATGTTTTGCAAGATGCGTTTTTCAGTCTCCAGCGCCGCGTGTGTTGTCCAGCGTGTGCCGTCACTGTACTCCGCGGAAAGGGTGTCACGGCGCTTGGCAAGCTCCGTGTCAATCTGGTCTTTGGTAATAGCGCCGCCGGCTTCTTCAAAGGCGTAACGTACCGCCTCCACCACTAACGCTTTTTGGCTAAACCCCGCTTCACGCTCAGATAAATGGTTTAAGGCAAAGCTGACCGCTTTTTCAATCAGTGGGGCGTTTTGCGCTTTTGCCAGGGTCGAAAGCGCCTGACTGACGTCTTGCGTTAACAAGGCTTGGGTGGCGCCGCTTAGGTAGCGGTCGTTGACGTTTTGCGTGTGCAAGACGCGCTCAATGGCTGACGGGGAGACCTGCTCTTTTTCTAGGGCGCTTTGGGCTTTGTTTGGCTTGTCGGTGAAGACATCCAGGCGCGCTGTTTTTTCGGTCAGGTCGTTTATCAGCGGTTTAGACAGAGTAAAGGTTTTTCCTGATAACAAGGTATGGGCTTTTTGCTCAATATGGTTGGCGCCGTGAACGTAATCGTATTGCAATGGTGCGTCTTTTAGACTCTCTAAACTTAGGCGCTGCGTTTTACCTTTGCTCTCAAGCATGAGGCTTTCTTTGTTAATGTGTGTGACAAGGTAACTTTGGTTGCCCTCTAAGCCAGAAGGAAAGTGCTTACCCAGCGTGCGAAGGCGTTCGCCTTGGGCGATGTTGAGACTTTGCGGTTTATTGATTTGCATCTTCATCTTCTTAAAGGCGCGACTGGACGGGTCAAAGCGGTGTGACTGTCCATCGCGTTTGCTGAGTGCGGTCATGGTGTTGCTCTCTTTGTCGATACTGGCAATGACAAAACTTTGGGGTTTGTTTTTCTCCCAATGGGTGAGGGTCATGCCGGGTTTGTAGTGTTGGACAAGTGGTTGCTGCGCTTTGGAGAGAGAGTGAGGGGTTTGAGTGAATAGGGTGGTTTCATGACGAGAGAGGGCGCCGGTGTTTTTTAACTGCCCTCGTATCGCTTCGGTTAACCGCCGCTGCTCGACGCCGGAGGTGGCAATCACTTGAGTGTTGGCTTTGTCCGGTAAGTCAGCGTAGACCCTTGCTATTCTATCGGTGTCGTTGTCATGCAGTTTGATGTCGGTGGGGGCGCTTTTCCCACCCACCCACGTATGACGCTCTACGTTGCCTTTGCGGTACAGTTCAATGGCGTTGTTGGCTTTAAAGCCTTGACGACTGGAGACGCGGTTCAGCATCACCACCTTGGTGTTGGATTGCTTGGCTTGGTTGGTGAGACTCATCAGCTCCTTAGCGCTCATCTTATTGGCGTCGTCGATGAGCAAGATGTCTTTGTTGGTGAACGGCGTTGCGCCCTGGAGCAAGCTTTGGGTAGTGTGGCGCTGCTCCGATGAAAAATGATGGGCTATCCAGGCGCCTAAGGTGTGGCTGTGGCGCTGAATATTTTCCACGCCTTCTGATTTGGCTTTGGCGGTTTGGGAGACGAACTGAACCCGTTTGCCGCTGTGGTTGCCGACATTAAGCAGTTGCTGCGCGATGCCTTGTGATGAGCCATGCACATTGACGACATGAAACTGCTTGGTGGACTGAAATAGGTCGGTGAGCTTTTGTTGCTGGTTGGCTGGAATATCAAGGCGATGTAAGAGCGAGGGGTCAACGTGGGTGCGCATGTGGTGCGCCCGTCCTTGGGTGCTTTTCATGAGTGAGTGCTCATTATCAATCAGGGTTTGGGTGGTGTATTGCCCTTTATCGGCTAAAGGAATAAGCGCGCCCTCTTTTATCTGTTGGTCTAGGATGGTTTTAAGCTCAATCGCATTGGCTTGAACGCCTCCTTTGGTAAAATCAGACGCGGCAAGTTCAATGATTTTTTCTAGGTGTAATGCGGTGCTGTATTGACCCAAATGGTCAATGGCTCTATGAATGGCAGCTTTCGTATCATCTGGCGTAATCCCATCTTGTGATGTCTTGGCTTGCTGCGCCATTCCCACTAACTCAGACGGCTCATAGCCTTGCGAGCGTACTTTAGTTTGCCATTGATTATTGAGGCTTTCATGACTCTGGTAGGTTTTGCTTTTACGTGTATCGAGGTTGGCGACGTCTTTTGCCGCGCGTGAATCAAAGCCTAAGTCTAGGGTGCGTTGGTCAATTTGCTGTTTGCGAGTCGATGAGGCTTCAATAATGGGTTGAGGGACACCGCTGACTTCGAACTGACCGTTACCGACGCCTCGCGTGGAATAACCAAGGGCTTGTACGTCTTTAGCAAGCTGGCTTTGGTATAAGATACCGTAGTATTTTTGGAAGTTGTAAATGCGTTCGCCTGTGCCGTTAATGACACCGCCTTTTTGTTTTAGGCTGGTTGATAAAGCCCGTAAATCACCTTCTTGGTCTCGCGTCATGTTTGCCGCTAGAGCGTGAGAGTGGACTTGTGGGTCATTTTCACGGCTGGTCTTATGGCGCACGACCGCAAATAGCATCGAATCCGTATTTTCGTATTCTTGGATCCCTTTTTCATGAGTGACTTTGACTTGTGCCACGTCTTTTTCAAGCTCTGTTAAAGCAAATTTGACGGCGTTGTTATGCGCTTCAATGAGACGGGCATCTCCTCCAACAAGCGCAAGAACGCTGATGGTTTTAGGAGCCGAAAAGGTCAGATCGAAGCCTGATTTGTGATTTTCCCGTTTCCCTTTAATGGTTTCATCGCCTAGGTTGCCTGAGAGTACCGATTCTAAGGTCGGTTGGTCTACGGCTTTGCCTGCCAGTCCCGCTTCGATGGCGAGCTTGCCATGCCAAAAGGTGTTCTCCTCTTGGTCTTTTTCTTTGAGGTAGTAATTGTCACCGGCGTCTTTTTCTAACGAGAGATCCGGTGAGTCTTTTGGGTTTTCTTCGCTAAGGTAATATTTGGCGGCGCCAGAGGCGGATTTTAATGGGCTAATAGAAAGCATGAGTATTTTCCTTGTGCAACGCAAATCGTCGCTAGCAGCAAAACTGAGCGGTGAGTAGGTTAAGGGGAAGTGGAATTAAAAGAGGTGTGGTTACAAAATGATCCCAACACAGGCAAATGAATTGCTGGCGGTCAACGTTCGTTCTTCGTGAATGGTGACGCCATGTTCATCAATCTGAATGGATGTAATGCCGGCTTTAAATCGATCTAATTCTACAATGTCGTCTTCGGTTAAGTGCTTGCCATGCGTCAAGCAATCTAGACTGTTAAAGCTGTATTCATCGGTTGCCATTGCTGGTATCGAAGCATCGGAATGTTTCATGCACTCGTTGCCGTACAGCCAATCTTGAGCGCACTCCATATTGGTTTCTAATTGATAAGTCATGTGGTGTGTGACGCTTGCAAAAGAATGGGACGGGCTTGTCCATTTATAGATCACGTTAAAAGAGTCAATATGGCTAGGGATTGTGGCGTACCAACCTCGACTTTTAGTGCGATCGCCTAAGTACACCGACACATAACGTTTGTTTGGCCAGAAGCGTTTTGTTTTTAACTTGCCGTTTGGCTTTGCCCAGTCTGGCCCGATAAATTCAAAATGAATGTCACTGATCTTGTTGCTGGTCAGCGCTGGTGTCAGCAGTATTCTCGGCGTAAATTGCAGATATCGTTCTTTTGGATAAAGAGGTAAGTCAATGTCGAGTTGGTGTTTAATGGCGGATTGGATCTCAGAATGCGCTTGGGTGTAGCATTCTGACCACTCAACACTTTTTGCGGCGGCCATCGCGGTGATCCCACTGGCATATAAAGAGATGTAGCGTGTCCAATCGTGCTTGATGTATCGGTATGGGATTGTTTTGACATGAGCTGCGAACTCCTTAAACCAGGCTTTCCATTTTGCGTCATATTCGTTGGTCATTTGATGGTTTACATAGTTAAGTCCTTTTTGTGTAAAAGACACGGACGTTTGCTTGCCGTTAATCTCTAGATACCCCCCAGACATGAGTGAGGTTAAAATATCGCTGACTAACACGCCTGAGTGTGGATAAACATCCAAGGCGCGCTCTTTCGCTTGTGACTGACTCAATCCGGCTCGCCTTTTTTTCATGTGTTCTAAATAGTGATGTTCGATACGATGAACGGAATGATGTTGGGTCATAGGCCAGAGCCAATTTAAAAGGTCGGACGCATACAGGGTGTTGGGTCCTAACTCGATGACATAAGAAGTGGGTGGCGTGGGTAATGGAGGGCGATCCTCTTCATTGCCATCCATCGAACTTAACTCTTCGCCAGTTAAGTTTCTCAAAATGACACTGGACAGCCCTTCAATGTTGTCGATGTGCTCACCTACCCCGACTCTCACGCTTTGTATGAAAGGGATAATGGATGCGGGGTCAAACACAATGCTATTGGTCGATATGGGGGGCATTTGGGTTTGTGCTGTTAAGTCGTCCCAATCGAGATACCCTATCGCTTGAGCGCAAATCGACAACCATGCGATTTTTCCAATGAAGGGGTTAGGCAGAATTTCCGTGCTGATGAGTTGGTGGCGGATGGTGAGTAATTGTGTTTGAAGTACGGGGAGGTGCTCTGGTTTGATGGTGGTGTTATGGCTCATCTTTTTATCCTTTTTCCGTGAGTAGGGTGCGAGTGTGTCTTTGAATGACAGGGTTGTATTTTGTTCAACGCAAATCGCCGCTAGCCGCAAAGCTGAGCGGTGAGTCGGTCGGTAAATATGTGAAATGGCGCGTTTTGGCTGCGTGGCGTAAAAAAGCCTTGCGATGGCAAGGCTTGGTGTTGGAGTGATTAATCGGCGGGCGTGCAAGGGGTCAAGGTATACCCTCTGTGGTTGGTTCGTCGAATGAGCTTTAATGCGGCTTCATGCGTCAATGTCAGGTGTCGCCAGTCATTGCCATCGAGCATATCAAGCACGAATAACGCTTTTGCTTGGCTCTCTTTTTGAGATGATGCCGGACGGGGCTGATGTTGTCTTTGGATTTTTTGTTGGTGTTTGTGGTGTTTTCTTGGCTTCATGTGGCCTCCCATGCAAAACAGGAATGAAAAAAGACAAGGGATAGGATACGCGATGTGGAGTAGAAAAAAACGACGCCAAGTGGCGTCGTTAAATGAAACAAAGTTAGGGCGTTATGTTCAGCCACCCCAAAATTACACTGGAAGCAATGTGAGCAATGTGAGCAATGTGAGCAATGTTGCGTCAAATTGTTTGCAAATAGTAATTATTGTCATTTAGGGTGTCAATGCTTATTCTAGTGTGTCCCATAATTGGTGAAAAGCTTGCTCGTCCAGTAAATCCTCAATGCGCCGCCGCACTTTGTGTTCACTTTTTTTTCCTTCTGATAAGGGTTTGATGGGAGACTCACTGTGGTCTGATTTGGATTTAATGGTGATGCGTTGATGATCTTGTAAGGGCTGTTTTACCATGTGAACTTCCTTGTATTGATCTCAGTTAAAAAAGAGGACTTGTTATTAAGTACGACGTCATCATGGTTCACTCAATCATTTCTCCTGTTTCCATCTCGATATCTTGAGATATCGCAGACTCTTCAAGCTCTTGCTGCGCGCGCTCTTGATAGTCACTCTCGACGTTGAGCTTAGCGGCTTCTTCGCTTGCGAGGTGTTTGACTGCGTCACTTTGAGTGGCCGCTTTGATTTGGTCGGTCTCAAGCGTCATCTCTTCGGGGGTATCAAACTGCTCCGATTGCCTTTTCGCCAGTACATCCCGGTCTTCTTCACTAAGAAACAGTCCAGGCGCCACACATTCACAATACACCGCTTCTTGATACGCTCGTATCATGGCAGGTGAGAGCGTATAATCCCGCTTGATGAACGCGGGCGTCACATCGCGTCTCTTATCAAAGTGTAAATCCAGTTGAGTGATGAAACTGCTACCGGGGACGCGTAAGTAACATTGTAAATCGTCCATGGCTTGTATTTCACTGCTCGACACCACCGGGCGAGTCACGGTCTGATGGCCAATGGAGACCCCGTCACGCAAGGCGTTTGCACCATAAGAGATGTTTTCTCTCGATACGTCCACTTCTTGCTCCCCTAAATCTTTGGATGAAATCTGCGCCATTTGTGCCGACGGCGCGCGAAAATAGAAGCGGGTGTTGAGCAAATCAAAAATCACATCCGCGGTGTTTTTGCCGTAAGTCTTAACCAATTGAGCGTAAGACTGGAGGCCAATCACATAGCACCCCCCAAATTTACGCACCTCTGAGATGATGTTATCCAGCTCTGGCAGTTTATGTAAACTGGGCATCTCATCCATGATGACCCAAATACGCCGGTTGTCATCGGCCTTCAAGCCCAAAATAGCATTAGAAGCGATAGCAAGCCATGTCGAGATGAGCGGGCGCAATGAGGCGTGTTGCTGCGCATTACTGGATAAGAACAAAAAGCCTTTTTGTTTGTCATCTTGTACCCAGTCGGTAATAGAAAACGGTTTGCGTTTGTGTTTGCCTTTGGCGTCTTTGTCATCCAATCCATCTAAAAAACGCAGACTTTTTATGTAGGTGGCCAGCACCGACTTGATGGAGATGGCGGTCTTTTTGATGTCCTTGGAGACCAGTGAGGCCGATTCGGTTCCTTGTAAGAAATTGCCCAGCGTTTCAAGCTCAGAGGTTAAAATGAGGCTGAGTAATCGGGCAGTTGAGCACGGTTTGTCGTCTTGGCTCATTTGATACGCGGCGCTGGAGAAGATGGTGCGCGCGGAATCCACCCAGAACGGGTCGCCTTCGCCGTGTTGGGGAATGAGCGCGTTGGCGATGTTCTCAAAATCAGGGGCATCCTTCGCGTCACACCACACATCCCAGTTGGCACAACGTTCATCAAACGGGTTAAGCAGTGTGTCTTGGCTTGGGTCAAAGAACTTACTGGTGAAGGTGCAGCCTTTATCGTAAACAATGGCCTTATCCCCACGCTTGCGTATCCAGGTTAAAAGCTTTCTCAGCAACACGGATTTACCGGCCCCCGTAGTACCATCGGCGAGTAGGTGCTGCACCTCAAATTCGTGTTTAAACAACGCAAGCCCATCGATCTTAAAATCCGAGATACGCCCGTTACCGACGCCTTGCTTTTTCAGCTTTTTGGCCCGCGATTTTAAATCTTGGGTCAGTCGTTTAGGCTCCGCGTATTGATAGCCCCGAACATGAAAGTCTTCACTTTGCTTTTCCCCTTGTCGTCTGAAAAAGCGCATGGCCAGCATCCAGAGCACAACAATCAGTCCGATGGTGAGCAAGAAGTTGATTTGTATTTGCTGGATAACCTCATCATACAGGTTAATGAGTTGGGTGTTGTTCAATTGAGAGGCAAGCGTGCCGACGTAGCGCTTCCCACTCCATAGGGTGGTGACTTCGCTGTTGAGGTCGTGGCCTAAACTGGCATAAAGCCGATTACGCCAGTAATAGAAGATGGACCAAAAGGCGTTATCCGGCGCTCTGAACCAGGTCATCAAGCCGGTTAAGGCAATCACTGACCAAATGGCGGCGGTGACTAAGGTGTTGTTGACTTGAAAGAACATCCGAATGGAGTGAAAGGTGATTTGTCCGCCACGGGTAAAGTGATTCCCTTTGGCGCGCGTGGGTCTAGGCATAATGGTTTCCTATAACGAGTGAGCGTGAACGTGTTTTTCTGATGTGTGCAGTAAGAGGGAGTGCGAAGTGTGTTTGTTGGTGGTGTTTTTGTCCTTTTAGTGTTGAGCAATCAGAAGAATGGATAAGAGTGATGTTTACTTGTCATTGCATCGAAGGCTAACAAGCCGACAAAGCAATAGACGATGGAGAAATCAATAATCATCAGGCTTTTGATATACGAGAGCGTTCTTTCTTGGCTAGGGCTTTCAGTATTTTGAAGTGATAGGGTTAAAAAAGAAAAAGTAACAAATGAAAGGATCGGGTGTGTGAAGATAATGCTAATGTTCGACCCAATAGGTAAGCTGTAGAAAAGACAAATTATGGATGTCAGTATTAATGCTATTTTTATGCTTTGAGCGGCTTTACGTGTCTGTTTCAGTGAACCCCAAGCTAAGGTAATGATTTTCAAAACCAACGTGAGTTGAAGTGTCAAACACACTAAGGTGAGTAGCGGTATGGTCATGATAATAAGCTCTTTAAACTTGATTACAGGAGTGATTTGTTTTTTGCGCCCTCAAACACCGCTTGATAACGCATTTCAATATCTTCAAGTGATTGATAAGTAGAAGGCCCATTTCTTGAACCCCATCGAGTTCTTGGTAGTGCTATCCATATCGTGTCATCATCGATGCCGAATTTTCGGTAGTGCTCAATTAATGCCACGTCGATGCACGCTCCTTTTTCGTGACACTGACTGCACCATGAGGTATCGGCAACCAGGTAGCCATCGTGTTTAAATAACCCAGGCGCGCAGTTATCACACACCTGACAAGGAAAGGCTTGTTGCTCAGGGTGGTTCATGGCCGTGAAAAAGGCCGCAGGACCGAGGTGAAAGCGAGTCAATGGCGATAAGTGCGCTTTTAATAGGCGCTTGGCTTGGTTTTGAGAAAGGTTGAGAGGTTGGATGAGCGTGGTTAACGGATGCGTTTTACTTTTGTCTGCAGGTAAAACCAAATGAACGTGTTGTTTTTGACATTGCATTAAAAACGCATTGAGGTTGTCACCGGTGGCTTTATCGACATTGGGTTCGTCGCTTTTGGCCATGGATAACCATGTAAGGATTTTATTCATCATGGAGAGACACCTTATTGGGGCGGTTGAAAAACAATCAGGGAGTGTGGTAGTTTAGTTAGGCTCAGGCGATAAAAGAGTCAGCAGCCTTAGACATGCCTTGCTAACTCATGGTTTTATCGTTTGGGGGTTTTATCGCATAGGTAAACGAAATGCCCTCCTTGATGAGTGCATTTTTATGCGTGAAATCAACGGATTTTTGCGATATGCTTTTTAGGCTGCTTGGTGTCACGAGACACGGAGGTTGTCCTTAAGGATAAGGCGTGGAAGGCGATAGGAGCTGATATACCTTTTTCGCCTTCATCAAGCAGCACACCATCGCCAAAGGGTGTGAGTGATTGACCTCTACGTCATCGTTTTTTTATTGGCAAATGGCGAGATTTTGAGTAAGGTGTTGACTCGTTTGTTTCGGGCAAGCGAAATAAGTCAACATTAATGCTCTATGTGACTTTTGTGTAACCTTATGATTGAAAACCAAAGCCCCACTTCATGCGTGGGGCTTTTTTTGCAAGAAAGACGCCGATGAGGTTAAGGGGCGTGCTCCCTTGATGTTGTGTGGTCAGTGCAAGCCATGAGTCCCTATGCCGAATGTCATCTCCAGTTCAATCAACACCACGGTTTCAAGCGGTAAACCCGTTATGGCCACCACTGAATCCATCGGCATCCATTCATCCAGCATCCACTTTGCTACGTCGGTTTGAGACTGTGTCGTGCGGACAAATCGAGACTCAACTAACGCCACACTGCTTGTATCGAGCTTGAGTTTTTCTTGCCAATTCGTATCCATGTTGTGCTCTTTGCTTTCTTGAGGTTAGTATTTCCAGCCCATAAAATGCAATGATTTTGGAATGGGCGAGTAACAAGGGTATTCAGTTTGTAATCCGTATTCAAAAATGCCCGCTGTTGACATTGAAAATGCCGTCGCATAGTTATATCGAGTAAATCGTTCAGGATCATTCTTGGCCGTTTTCTCTAGAACCGTCCAAATCATTTCTTTCACAAACTCAGGGTTGCGTTTGGGGTGCATGGCCATGGTGTCACGCATGCAAAACCAGTGGTTGCCCCCTAAGTCGTTTTGACGATTGACGCTGCCCAGATACGCCGCTTGAAGCCCGTCTAAATACGCGTTCAGCCTCATGCTCTCAACGGTGTCCGTCTCATCAATGTGCATCAAGAAGTAAGGGAGTTTGCCTACGTCGGCCATGTCTCGCTGTGCCCCCGCAAGCGTGGGGTTTTCATATTGATGATGAAGCTCTTCAAGTAACTGATCTAACTCCGGGGAGTGCGTTTGAGCTTGCGCACTCGCACAAGTAAGCAGCAGTAACGCAAGAAAATGTTTCATGGCGATGTCCTTTAATTGTGAGACTCAAT
Organism: Vibrio tapetis subsp. tapetis; assembly: GCF_900233005.1. NCBI lineage: Bacteria > Pseudomonadati > Pseudomonadota > Gammaproteobacteria > Vibrionales > Vibrionaceae > Vibrio > Vibrio tapetis. The sequence continues at coordinate 22,080 of NZ_LT960613.1, read as the reverse complement.
ACCTGATCATAATACCAGTACTTAAGCGGTGCATAAAGCTATTTTTATGCACCTCGATCACTATTATTGTGTTGGGTTTTTGGTGTAAGCCGGCGCCGCCGGATACGCTTGGTCTGAGCTGACGTACTCTGTCCTTTCGGGGTTAAGCTCTGCCTCGACTTGGGGTTTGATGCGGATATCAATCATCGACTCAGGCGGCGCGATGTCTTGTTGCGCCCGCGCTTGCTGGTTATAAACGCTCTCTTTTGTGCCCTCAAAATACTCATCGTTGTACAAGGCGCCGGTTTGTTTGGCGCTAAGCACCGCCTCAGTGGTGGCCTCAAATGCCGATTGCACGCGTTCCCCCTCTTTATCCATTAACCCGCGTTGGCCACGGCTTAATGCAGGTTTCTCTCCTTCTTGGGTTGCCCCCGCTTGGTAGTCACTCTCCATGCGTTTGATTTTGGCGCTGTTATCGCCCTCAAAGCCCGCGATTGAGGCAAAGGCTTCGGTGCGGGTGTAGTTTTGCCATTTTTCTTTCGCCTCGGCGATGTCTTCCGGCTGGAAGGCGGTCATGAGGCGTTTGACGTCTTCTTGGTTTGGTGCAGTGGCCTCTAAGTAATTCTGGAATCCTTGGATGGAGTTGGCGGAGAAGCTGGACGAGCCAGAATCTAAGCGCGTTTGGGTTTCTGATAAGGCCTCCAATTGCGATTGACTGTTCATGGCGCTGGTTGTTAAGGATTGGGTGTTTTGCATGTTTAAGGCAAAGTCGTGCGCGTATTGCTCCACATCGCTGCGCGTGTCTTTATGGTCGATTTGCGAGGCGGCGTTAGCAACCGTGGTGGCGCCTTCACTGTATTGCTGCGTGGCTTGCTCAAGTTGCTGTTGCTGCTCTGCGCTCATGTTTGAGTAGGCGGTCCGCTCTTCGTCTGAGAATTTCACCCCGCCACTGACGCCGAAACTGAACGGGGAAGGGCCGCCAGCGCCGCTTTTTCCGCCCAGGCCAAAGCCCGCATCCGCGCCGCCGTGAACGCTTTGTAAGTACGACTGCGATTGGTCTTTGCTCCAGCCGGTGTTTTGGCTGACGTTATCAATGGCCGATTGCATGTTGTTTACGCCCTCGCTCACTTGTGAGTTCACGCCGGTCGAGCCGCCCTCACCGTAAGAGAGGTTTTTGCTGACGCTGTCATTCCAGCGCTCATTGAGCGCCATGCCCGCATTCAGAGTTTGGCCGAGCTGCGTGGTAGTTTGGTCTAGCGATTGTTGCGTACTGCTGCGCGCGTTTTGCACCGTTTCTTGCACCATGGCTTGGGTGTTGGCGCTGATGTTGCCCCGGCTGGTTGTTTGGCTGCTGTCATAGGTCATGCGGCCATCGGCGTGTTGGGTACTCACGGAGCCATCGCCTTTTTGCGTGTAGGTGTGCCCGGTGTTGGTTAAGGTGTTGTCATCAAATTTGTTGGCGTTGGTGTTGTTCATGCTGTGGTTGTCCATCTGCATGTTACCAAAATCCAAATTGCCACTGGCCGCCGCGGCGCTTGCGCGGGCGTTGGTTGAGTTGATCATGCCCGCCAGTTGGTAGTTCATGCTGGACATGACCGCTTGACCTCCTTTGAGAAGGCCGCCCGCAATGGCCGGGACGCTTATCATGAGAATGCCCGTCATCCAAGCAAAGCGGCTGTGAAGCTCATCCATGGCGTTCGCGTTGGAGAGCACCAGCCCCCCAAAGCGCCCAGACACATCGGTGGACAAGGATTCCAATCCCCACAATTGCAGCGCATTAATGATGGCAAACAAGGTCGGCCACGTGGATAAGTACGCGAAGGTGGATACGTAATTCTTTAAGACCAGCGCGGTCAGTCCGGGGATGACCGCCGCGCCCGCAATAAAGAAACCCAAGCAGGCAAACAGCATGAAAATCAAGGTGTGCAGCATAGGCAAGTACTCGCGGGCCATGAGGCCAAGCGAGGCCCACATGGACGTGGTTTGCAGTTTGTTTTGGGTGTAGGCGTAGTTGAGCGCGCTTTGAGTGGGATCAAGGCGGTCAAGGTTGTAGCGAATTTCGTTCATCACCATGTTTTGTTTGATGTTGTTGGACGCTGAGGCGGAGATGTTGACGTATTTATCGTAGCTGCGTTTAAGCGACAGCGCGATTTGAGGTTTGTATTTGGCGGCATTTTTCCCTAATAGGTGGTGCGCCAGCGCCGTGAGGTTGTCACCGGCGGCGTCGGTGAAGCGTTTTTTGACGATGGGGTAGACTTGCGCGCAGGTTTTAAAGCTCATCTTACCCGCGCCTTCGTCTAAAAAGACCGCCCGTAGGGGGCTTTGCCTCACGGTGTCTAACATCGCAAAAATGTCGGGACTGGAAAAGAGGGTATCCCAACTGTACTTGTTGTTGATTTGCACATCGCCAATCATGCAGTTATCAAAGTAGTCGTTCCAGATTTTCTTTAACGCCACTTCTTGTACGCTCGATTGTCTGGAAAGCTGATACAGCTCAGAGCCAAACATCATGCCCGTGCGGCCATAACGCTCATCATCGGAGGTGGTGAAAATCGCCTCGACCCCTTCCGCCATGCCCACCATGACGGTAGAAAAGAAATAGGTGGGCAGCGCAACCAGATAAGGCACGTTATCCACGGTGAAAAACTTACCCGGCTCGGTTTTGTCTATCACCAGGACCCGCGCTTTCATGTTGATGAGCAATAACGGCACCAGAAAAAACACCGCGCCCCATTTAATCAAATCTTTGGGGTTACGGCTGAGCATGAACATGAACAAGCTACTGATGAGCCCCAGCCCCAAGCAGATTTGTAAGAAGCTGCCAAAAGTGGCGGTGGTAAAAAACGTGGCTAAGGCGTTCAGCGCCTTGGCCACGACCTCAGAGCCGGTGTAGGTGTAATATTCCAAGGTTCTCATGGCTATTGTCCATAGGTTGATGTGGGTGGGGTCTGCTTTTGAATTGCTTTTCGCGTTTCTTTCGGCGTCTCTTTTTCTTAGGCAATGAGCGCGTTCTTGTTCAGTAAGGCGTGAATGGCTTTGTCCGCCAGCCCATCGGTGAAGCGCTTGGCGTTGTCGATGTCTTGGGTGATGCGTTCGATGTCTTTTAAGTCATTGTTGGTGTTTTGAAGCGATTGCCGGGCAATGGCGAGCATGTTGGTTAAGTATTGGTTTAACAGCTCGACCGACATCATGCGCGCGTAGTGACCTAAATCCGGGGTTTGTTGGGTGGCGGTCGCATCAATGAAAAATTTCAGCACCGGGGTTTGGGTGAACTCCAAAAAGCCTTTTTGCTGGCTCGTCAAGGCTTGGTCGGTGTTAATGGTGCGCAGCAGCCCTTCTAATATCGCGCGAATGCGACGTTCAATGCCGTTGTTTTTACTGATGGTGAGGGCGGTTGTCTTGGTCAGAGTGACGCAAGCGTCTTTGCCCGTGTTCTTGCATTGGTAAATGTCGCCTTTTCCGCCCTCTAGCAGCGTTTGAATGAGGTTGTTGTCCGTGAGCAAGCTTGGGTAGTAGTGGGGCTTGCCGTTTTTGTCGTACACGTAAGTGCCCGACAGGCTCATCATGAATTCGGCCAGTTTTGTGTCTGCGGCTAAGAAGGGGTTGGTCATGATGGCGGACCAAATCACGTTGTGATTGGTTTTGGTCATGTCTTTTAAGCTGGCATCGCCTTTGGCGCTCGCCAGTTGCCCCGCCGCTTGTCCTCCGGCGCCGCATTGGTGCTGCGCTTCCACCCAGTCTGAAAAGGCGTTGTTTTGCGTGCCTAAGGTGGCGCAGACGTGTTTTTTTGTGGCGGGCGCGGCAAACGCCGCCAGTCCCCCAATGGCCGCTTGCGCGGCTTGGCAGGAGTTCACCGATTGGTTGAGGTATTTGTCGAGGGTCGCTTGCAACTGGTCAAGGTTTTGCTTGAGCTGCGGCGCCCAGGTTTGCAGGGCCAAATTCACGACAAAAGGCGGGGCGTTGTGAATGATGGCTTTGCCCAGCTTCACCAATTGGTCGGATTTGATGTGAGAAAACCCGCCCATGAACATGTCAATGCCTGAGCAACCGGCACTGATGGCGGGCACGGTGACGCTGACCAATTGCGCATCGACAATCTTCGTGCGCACGAAAAGACTGCCCCCACTGTAGTAGTTTGCCGCTTGGCCTTGATACGCGGTGGGGTTGCTGACGTTGGCTTGATAACTGGTGTCATCAAAAAAGCGCGCCAACGCGTTATTGGTGTCGGCCCAAGTAACGGGGGCAGCTAAGCTTAAGAATAATAAAGAAAAGAGGCGCTTATGCACATAAAATGTGCATAAGCGGTGAGTAAATGAGCGCATCATTGTAGGGCCTTTTGAATGGTGGGATCGCTGAGCACTTGCTGTATGCTTTGATTGAGCTGACGTTGAGCGACATCGCCAATGCTGAGTTTGGCGAACTTACGACTGTTGACGTTGAGTAAGAACGTCGCGGGCATTACCGGCTTGGTGGTTTGCGGGAAAAAGGTGGTGGCGATGTCATGCGTGACGGGAATGGGTACCTCAAAGCCTGGAATGCCTTGGCCGTTCACGGAAAAAGCGTAGATTGGCAGCGCAAAGTCGAGGCTGGCTTGTTGAACTTTGGGGGCTAGTTGATGGCAGTAGGCGCAGGTGCTGTCAAAAAAGAACACCAGGGCGTATGGGTTTTGCATGGCGGCGTGCACGCTATTGACGCTCAGCAGGAGCGCCAGCAAGACAGGGCGAATAACATTCATGAATACTCCAAGATGAAAATAAACAAAAGGGATTTAAAATGGACAGTGTTTTTTTGTGGTGGCTTTTGGTGGATTAAACATTCTCGTTGTTAAAAGTCGGAGGCTTTAAAGTCGGTGGCCACGTTGTAAAACCGCCCAAGAAGGTCGGTTTGGCTTATCCAGCCATAGGCCAATGGCTTCATCTCCCCCGTCTCCGGGTGCACCAAAATCAACGCCGGCGTAAAGGGCACGGTCACTTTTCCTTGGTTGTGCCGGTTTTCTTTTAGGTTGGTGATGAAGGTCTGGTCGGTGCTTATGCCCAGCAAATCGAAGTGATGCTCGTCGGCAAAGGCTTGAATGGAGGGCGCTAATTTTTGGGTAAGGGCATCGCGGCCTTCGTAGACAAAGAAGAAACCCCATCCCTCCTGTTGCATTTGCTTGACGGCGTCCGTCTTTTTTTGTGTTTCAAGGGCAAGATAGGGCTGTCTGGCCGCTTGCTCTGTTGGGTGGTCTTTGGTGTAAGACAGCTCAGGCTTGTCAAGTAGGACCGCTTTAAAGGTCATGCCAATCTCATCGGTTTGAGCGGTGATGAAACGGTTCAGGGCTAAGAAGTGCGCCCGTTTCTCTTTGTCCTTTGGGTGAATGAACGCGTCGTTTTTGGCTTCATCGTGCATAGAATGAAACCAGTCCATTTGCTGCGTGGCTGAGAGGGGGCTCGGCGGTGACACCGTGGTTTGGGTATTGCTTGGCAGTGGCTTGGGTTTGGGCGTGTCAGGCATGGACTTGGGCTCGTTGTACCATCGCCACCCTAACGGGGCGTCATTGGCGAGAGCGGGCTGGCCATGAACAAGCAGCGTTAGGGTAATGATTGCCCTCAGGATTTTTTTCATCATCATAGACCTTGGTTTAACGGATGGGAGCATGGGGTGGATGGAAGGGCGGTTTATCCGCCCGTGGCACTTTGAAGCCGGTGTTTGATTTCATCAAAGTTGGGTAGGTTGGTGTTGGCTTTCATCTCTGGATAAAAATCCGCAAAGTCAATGTGTTCAAAATTGATTTGACCGAGCTCTTCGGGGGTTAATGGCGCGCAAGTGGGGCGCTCTGAAGAGCCTAACCCTTTGCCAAGCTGACTCATGGCCCCTTGTTGTTGGATGATTTTGGCCAGCTTACTGTCGTAAACGCAGTAACTGCGTTTGTGTCGAAAGCAAGCGCCGAGGATTTTTTTGGCGCAAAACTCGCCGACATACAGCGTGAGGCCTTTTCCTTTGGCTTTGCCCAAGGCTTTCTCTTGCTCACTGCATTTCGCGCCTAAGCCTTGCCCCCAACCTGAATCGCTGCAGCAATCATTAAAGCCGGCGATTTTCTTTTCACATTGCATCGGTTTTCCTGTGAAGATTTTGGGCGGTGAGCCCACGTCTTTGACCGCTTCGGCAAGGCCTGCGAGCGCGGCCACGGATTTATCGAAGTTGCCATTAAGCTTCGGCGTTTCTTGGTAGCAATCCCCATCCAAGCAAAAAGACTGCTCACCGCATTCGAGTGCCGTGGTATGGCAGGTTTTTTCAGGGCAGCTTTTTTGCACTTCCTCTTCGACACAAACGCCATTTTGCTTCAAGCTGCATCGTTTCTCTGTGGTTGTGCAGTCGTTGGGCAGTGGCTTGCAAGTATCTGTCGTGTTGCATTCATGGTTAATTTGGTATTTCCAACAAGGCAACGTGGTAGGGATACCATTGACTATCCGGGTTTCTTCTCCCTCAATGCAGGTTTCACTGATGGGCTTGCAGGCTTTAATTAACGTGCATTGCGGTGACCAACTGAAGGTGTTTTTGATGCAATTACCGCCTGAAAGAGAGAAGCCTGTTTGGCAGGTGAGCGTGGCGGGCATGGTTTCATTAATGAGCCCACAAATCTCCCAAGTGGTTGACCAGCCGCTGTGTCGGCCTCCTCGACAATCATAGTTTCGATCCGATTTTTCTTTCCCTTTCCATTTTCCGCTCTGAACGCGACGCCCATCCCATATCATCCATTCGCCCCCAAGTCGCCCGCAGTTGCCTCCGCTAGCGGAGACAGAGTTGCGGGCGTCATAACGACATTGTGTGATTTGCCTCGTGCAGTCTCGTCCTTGATTCGTCCAACCTTGAGGGCAAATGAAAATGACGGGACTCACGGTCACAGAGGCAATGGGGACTTTCTCGCAAGGAACCTGTTTTCGTGTGGGTTGATTGCATTGCCTTGGGACAGGGTCGATGACGCATTGAGCGCCGCTCTTGCAATCCACATAGGCATTGGAGATGCCGTGCGTCACCTCAAAGGCGTTCTCTTGGCCAAGCAGCGCAAATCTCATGGCGGGGTCATTTTTAATGTCAGGCCGACCTTGGTTAAAGTTGTGGGTGATGTCTTGCGCGGTGTCATTGGTGGCAAAGGCGTGCGCCTTTTGGCTATTGATAGTGCTGTCATCGAGTTGGGACTCTTTGGGGTTATCCACGCCGCTTTTACAGGCGGCGTCCTTGCAATAGTCTTTGGCGTTTAAGGGCAGGGTGCTTGGGGTGAGCGTTTGGTTGGCCGTGTGTTTCGCCCATTGGGCGCTGTCGTTATAGGTGTGCGCTTGATTGGCGTGAGTGAGCATGGGAGAGCAAAGGCATAATAGTGTGATGAAGCGGGGCAAGAATGTGCGCATGAGCGCTCCTTTTTTAATGCTCGAGTGCGCGCAGCAGCGTCGCCACCTCCTGTTGGGTGTCGCCTTGCGCTAGCGTCTCTAAGGCTTGATACAACGAAATATTGCCCGTGACCACATCATAATCGGTGGGCAGGCAAGATTGTTTGGGTTGGCATTGTCCGGGTTTGATGGACACGAACGTGGGCACTTGCTGGATATCAAATTGCCGAAACCAATCTGGGCTGATGGAGAAACCGCTGCGAATGGCTGGGCGGTTGCCTTGATTGATGAGGGTTTGAATGCGCGTTACGGTCGCGGTAAAGCCTTGCGGCAGGACGCCGCGTATCACCAAGGGGATGCCCGTGCGCTCGCTTTGTTTGAGCAATTGAGTGAGGGCGGTGTCTGGCATGGTTAATGACACAAACACCATCACGCCTTTGGGCGCTTGCTCTGGATTGGTCTGAGCGGATGGGGTATCCAGTAAGGGGGAGAGCGATTGCGGGTTAAGCTTGAGCCCCGCGGCCTTACTGGCTTGTTGCGCCTCGCTTCGATGCGCGCGGGCTTGGTCATGGAATGTTTTGGATTGCGCCATGATGGCGGCGTCGGGGCGCTCCGCTAGGCGCCTTTCGATGTCCTGAAAGGCTTGGAGTTCTTCTTTTGTGTACGCGTGGGTGAGCGGGCTTGTGAGCGCGCAGGCCCACAGCGCAAAGCAACAGGCTTTGCGTAAGAGTCGAGGGCGCATGAGTGTCTCCTGATGCAATTAATTCGTGGTGAAAGGTGGATAAAACGTGCGAGCATCCTGGAAGCTGATGGACAATATTCCTCGTGCCATGAGCGCTCGACGCAACATGTAATGGAATTCCGTTGAGGCAAAGTTGCAATACACGTGCTTTTGCTCTGACAGCGCGGTTTTTAAAAAATCATCCAGCGAAGCGACGTTACTGGCGATGAATAAGGTGCGCTCGTCAATACCGGTGGTGCTCATGTTGTGTTCCCTCTTTTGTCTTTTTTGGGGGGGGTGAAAACGACTTGTTTGAAAGTTTTAACCAGTCCGTTATTCCATTGAGCTAAACACTCAGGACACGATGAGCAAATGCCTTGTTCATTTTGCCTGTCTACTTTCAACCAGAAACATGCCGGGTAGTTTTCAATGCAAGCATTGGTATCACTGCACCCACACCCTATACAAACCGCCTCGTTCGGCTCAGGGTGAAGGCTATATAGGGTTAAATTTGCCATTCTTTCCTCTGTTCAAAGTTTGGATCATTAATCAAAAAAGTGTTGAGATTTATTGGCTTCCGGCATGGGGCGATTATAAAAAGACACAATTGCGTTTTCGCCATTGCACAAAGCCAAAATTATCCCCGGTGACGGGGTTATCATGACCGGCCTCCCACAGCGTGGTGGTGGTCGTGTAGGGGTGACACCATTGTGCGTCTGCAATGGGCGCGGACATTTGGTAGCGGTATCGAGACTTGGGCAGCAGTGGATCTGGATATTGGTAGCAAATCGCCCCGCTTTCGCCGCGCGTTTCCCACACCATGCCCTGGCGATGCAATTTATAATTGAGCCTTTCCATCAGCAGGGTGGCCGCTTGGATGGGCGTGTCTCGATAGTTCGTTGTGCCCGTTAACGGATAGGCACTGCCTTGGGAGCCCAAACACCAAAACAGGGCATCAATGGGCAAGGATGAATTGGTCGAGGTGAGCATGGCCTCTGGCACGCACGCAAGCTGCGCCACCACATTACCAAACAATAACGCTTCAGGGTTGAGCACCAGGGCCAGCTCATCGTCGTCCCAAATGGGGTCAATTTCAGTGAGATAAGCCACATCAAAACTATCGGTCGCCATGCACGCGGCCGATTGCATCAGTTGTAACCAGTAAATGAGCGGGTATTTGTACCAATGGGCGTGATAAAAACCGCCATCGCTGCTGTCGCTTTCGCGCGCGGTGATGCGTCCTCCTATTTTTTGCTTATTGGCGCCCCCCATTTCAATGCCCATGTTGACCATGCAATAAGGGACGCGCGTGATGTCCGTTAACGCATAAGGCTCCCAATAACCGATGTTGATGCCCACTTGCATGAATATCGGCGGCGGCTTGGGGCAAAAGGAAATCGGAAAAGACGGGTTGCGGGTGTCGGGGTATTTGGAAGGCAATACGGTGGCGGCGCCAATCGTCATCGGAAACAAGCAGTCCCAGCAAATATCGGTAATGGGGTTGATAAAACGACTCTTGCAGGCGGGGCCGGCGGCGAGCGTAGAGGGGGCGCTTAACACGAGTAGGAGGGCAAGTGTTGAGCGCAACAGTAAGCGGTGCATAGGCGTGTCCTTAGTATCCACGCTACGCGTGGTGCTCCTTTTGTCTCAACAAGAGGCGTTGCCTCATTGTCGCAGCCAAAAGCGAGCTTAGTTGATAGAAAAAAAGGGTCGCAATGGAAGCATGATCAAGGCGTCTTCTCCAAAGGCATCAAGCCAGAGACATCCACTTCGTCGATGCGCCAGCGCGTGCCCTCTTGATAGGCTATCGCGGGAAGGTGAGTGATGTGCAATTGCTTGGTGAGAAACCCTTGTTGCGCAAAATAGTATTGCTGACCGGTTAAGGCGGCCATGGCGTTAGGGCTGCCCCCAGTGAGCACCCATTTTATCGGTTTGGTGTGGGTGTATTGACTGGCAAACCGCCGCTGCTTGGCATCGCGGGCATCAAAGAACACCAAGACTTTACTGAGTTCAAAATTGGGTAAGACCGATTGACCCTCAATGGCTGGCCACGTTGTCGGATCGAACGGGTTGATGCGCGTGCCCGCCTTGGCAATGCGCTGGCCCGTATTGGGAACGAGTAAGTCTTTGGTTAACGTCACGCTGGGATCCACATAAAAGGTGCGCGGCGAGGTGGTGGTTAACAGCCCTTGGACGGGCGTGGGGGTTTGGATGCTGGCTTTGACCCGTTGGGTGAACGTGTCTTGTAGGTCGGCCATTTTCCCGTTGGCCTCAAATTGTTTTAATCGGTGCTCTATCCAGTCCAGCATGTCGATTTCCCCAATGGGAAAGGCGGGGGCAACCCGGCCAAAATCCTTGGCCTGACTGTGAGTGGTTGCCCCTGCCCACAACAAACTGACCCAAAGCGCGGCCAAAAGGCAAGCGTTACGGCGCTTGCTGTATGGCTTGCTGGAAGGCGTGGATTTCATCGCCGTAAAAGTGCATGGACGTTTGCTCAATGGCCGACTCCAAAGCGTGGCCTGCTTGCACCAAGTTTTCACAATACTCAAACTCGTGAGGCTCCGTGGAGAGCATGGCGCGTTTGACGGGGGAGGCGAAAAGCGGTGGTAGGTAACGTGTCCACCCGCTTTGATGCGCGCGCAGCTGTAGCCCGCTTCGCTGGATTTCTCAAACCCCTTGATGATGGCTTGGTCAAAGGAGGAGAACACGTTGGGGTTGTCGGTGAGGTAGTTATCAAAGCCGGCTCCTTGTCGTAATAAGATATGAATGTCGGAATTGTTGTAGCTTGCCTTGGCTTCTTCGCTACTAAAGAAATCCTCAATGCCTTGCGTGACGGTGCAAAACGCGCCACCGAATTTTCGAGCGGTGCGATAGCCGGTGTTAATGAACTCGCGCGCCTGCTCGTTGGCGCCACTCAACAAGCTCCACGCTTCTTCAATGATGCACAGCTTCGGGGTAGAGCGAGAGCCGGATAAGTACATTTGCTGATTAATCGACACCATGAGCGCGAAAATCACCGGTCTTAACACCGCAGGCGGAAAGCCATCGAGCTCCAAGGTGGTGAATTCCACTTTAGGATCGAGCATGGACGGCTTGTTAAACACATCACTATACGTGCCATCGGTGCCATACTTTTTCAGTTGCACCGCAATGTCTTTGATGCGGCGGTCTTGCTCTTCGCCGGCAATGTCGATGAGGGCATCCCTGACATCATCCACCAAGGTGTCTACGCCTTTGGCTTCCCACGCTTGGACAATGGCGTCGCCCAAAACGCTTTGTTGGAACGTGGACAGGGGCGCATAAGGCGAGGCGATGGTGGCGAATAAAGCCGTGATGTTGTCCAGCGCTTCCATCATCGGATCCACCGCGGTGCCGTCGTCGTCCACAAACTCAAATTGGGCGTCGGCCATTTTCCCTAAGTGAGTGAACGGGTTTAAGTAAATGTTGTTGTGGGTCATGTAAGTGCCGCCCAAACTCAAGGTGAGCTTTTTGTAGCTGGCGCCTTTATCGAGGATCCACACTTTGCCCCCCATGGCGTACACGTTCTCGGCCATCTCTTGGACAAAGAAGCTTTTGCCCGCCCCTGAGCCGCCCGTCAGGGCAATGTTCTGGTTATCACTGCCACAGGTAAAGGGGTTAAAAAATGAGATCTGCTGTCGCATGGTCGGAAGCAGCATGCCGCCTTTGAGCTGGCGAAAGTCCAGCACCAGCGGAAAAAAATTCACCAGGTTGGAGCTTTTCACGGTGCGAGTGCGGCCGACTCGCTTGCAATCCTCCCAAAGCCCTTCGCTCATCATGAAGGGCAGGATGCTGAGCAAGGCTTGAGGCTGGAGCATTTTGAGGGGGGCGATATCGAGACCGGCGTTACTGAACGCTTCTCTGGCCGCTTGGGTGTGCTGTTTTCCTTCCTTGCGGTTGGTGAACAGCGTGACGGTCAAGACCATGCTGGCGATGGTAAAGGATTTACCCAGCAATCCCGCTTGAATGGCTTTGCGCTCGGCCAGCTCGTCTTTAGCGGTGGGCGCTAATAGCGCCATTTTTGACTCCACCGTTTTGGTCAAATCTTTGATTTTGGCATCATTACTGGCGTTTTGTTTCCCGGTGGGCTCATGACGAAAGTTGAGCGTCAGCATATGGGGGCATTTGATGGAGCGGGAGACGTTTCTTAACGACGAAAAACACTCTGGCAGCGCATACAGACGATAGTCTCCGGGCAGTTTGGATAAGCCCATGTTCACAATGCGTCCGCGAGTTTCTTCGCCCTTGTCGTTGGTGTGGCGCGTATCAATGTACTCACGGTGCGTCATCATTTCCGTGTCAGGGGCGAGCGCTTGGCGGTGCAGTGACTCCAAAGGGTGATAAGACTTGAGCTGTGGCCGGTCTTGATTGGGATCAAAATTAAGCACATCGCCCACATGAGTGAGCAGCGCCTCCGGGGTCAGCGGTTGCAAATCAAACCCCAATTGCATTAACCCGGTCTCCAACGTGATGCGCGCATCCAGCAGGGCTTGGGGTTCGTCTTCGCAGGTTGAGACAAACATAAACGCATCATAATCGCGTAAATCGAAATGGCTGTTTTTTTGTCGATGAAAAAAGCCGGCTTGGGCAGCGTAATTCGCGTAAATCGCGTCATCTCTTGCCATTTTCGCGCACACGCCGCCGCGTTTACTGAGTAAGGCTTCGTTGCTTTCCAGATAATGCGCCACTCGATTGTGGCCAAACAGTTGCAATTGATAGTCCCATTTGTCGCCTTGCGGTAAATCGGCCACCAATTTGTTGAGCGATTGAATGAGGGTGTCATTGGCGCCGCCCAGAATGCTGAGGCGAAAGCCAAATCCTTGAGCATGTTGATTGCGAAAAACGCGGTCAATGGCGTCATGCTCTCGATACGGCAGTTCATGGTGTAGGTGGTTTTGCGCTTTTTTGGCCTCGGTAAAGAGGCGGGATAAGCCGGAGGTGGATTGAGAAAACATGGAGACTCCGTGGGGTTACCAGAAAAGGGATAAGGGCCAACTGACGGGCATCATGGCCTCATCGGAGCGCTTAATGGCGGCCGAGAGTTCATTGAAGCCTTTTTTGTTGAGGCACTCGTAGAGGTTAACGGGTTTGATGATTGGGTGTGTGGCGTCTTCGCGGATAGGCTCTCCAAGTTCGCACCGCTTTAGCTCGTGTAAGGCGTCAATGCGGCGTTGATGAGACCACGGTTGATGCTCAAGATAAACCGTATAGGCGTGGGCTCTTGCCGAGTTCGTGCTGGTCACGTACTGCGCCACTTGGGCGAGTGCGGCACTAAGTAGCATGGCCGTTAAGACAAACAGTCCCATGACCCCTTTTTTAAATGATGTTTTCATTTCGGTCTCCTGATTAATCTTGCCAAATGGCCGGCGCGGGGCGCCCTGACCATTGGCTGTCATCGAGCACGAAATACACATCCATGGTGTCAACGTAGTCGTTATCTTGGTCTTTAAAAGGAAAAATGGTCACCTTTTTGACCCGCTCACGGCTTCGTGTCGGCTGGCCATGTCGGTCTCGCCTTGGCAGCAGCGTAAAAGAGGCGGGCGCGGTGGGGGTCAAGATGGCGTCGCCATGCTCTTGACCGGCATGACCGTAAGGGTTGTTTCTAATGTCGTCCATGGTGGTACAGCTCGATGTGCCGCCTATTTTTTTGCAGCCGTAGTCGCCATCCAATCCGGCGGCGCAGCCGGATAAGGTCAGCAAAGTGAGGCTGATTATGATGCGCTTCATGTGTTACTCCTGTCGTCCAAAGCCGGTTTGGTTCAGCCCTTGTTGAGTGAGCTTATCGGCGAGGGGGTTGATGGCGCTCGTCGGCGCATTGGTGATGACGTCCATGATGTGGTTGGTATTGGAAGCGGCGTGCGCTTTTTCTTCCAGTTCGGTTTCGTAGGCTTGGGCCAAGACGGGGTCAAGCGGGAAGCCTTCCAAGAACACCAGGTTCACGATGGCGCCCGGGTTGACTTCCACGATGGGGTGATACAACTCCGCCAATTGGATGTAATAGTCAGCCAGTTTGCTGCCGACGCTTTGGGTGGCACTGCCCAGTAAGTTCAGGCCGATTTTGTCGGTGCTGACGCTGCTGCTTGGCCCTAACGCGGTCGGCGTGGTGGTCTGAGAGAGGGCTTTCCCGGCGCCGCCTAATCCTTCAAGGATGCCTGATATCCCGGCCATTTTAACGATTTGACCGTTTTTCAATATCGTCGTGCCTCGAATGCCGTTGCGACCAAAGTTAAACGCGGTGGCCTTGACGGGCACGTCTAAGATGTCTCCGCTGGGCTGGATGCAGCTCAAACGGTGGGTGCGAACAATGCCGCGACTGGATGAGATTTCCCCATAAACGGAGGCGGTGACGGTGCAGTCGCGTAGCTTTGACGGTTTACCGTTTGGCAAAATGCCGGCGTTCAGGGTTTGGAAAACCAGCGGCGCCGTATCGCCTTGGCCTAAGACACCGGCGTTCGCATCCGCGCCCCCGGTGACCACCGCGGTCACAAAGGTGCTGGTTGGCACGTAGTTATCAACGGTGCGCCGAGGGGCGCGTTCTTGCTCACTGGCCGCCCAGGTGAACTCGAAACTGTCAAAGCCTTGCGCGGCAAACGCGACGTTGTCTTTGCCTTGGTATTGAAAGTCCGCCATGTTCGAGTTGTTTTGCCCATCACGAACCGACGGGCGAGGGGGCAGGGCATACTCCCCAAAATTTCGGCCAGAATAGACGTCGGCTGACGCGCCTTGGCCTGCCGGTTTCTTCGCCTCTTGCCACTGCGTGGTGAGTTGCGTTTTGAGGGCGTCGATTTCCGCCAGTTTGTCTTGCATTTTTCGCTCAAGCTCACTCAAGGTCGAGCTTTGATTGCGCGCGCTCGCCTGCTCGATGTTTTTAAGCTCTGCGGTGAGACTGTCGCCAAAGCGCCCCAGCGTACTTTCAAACTTAATCAGGGATTGCTCTAGCTGGTTGATTTTAAGCTGCTGCGCGGTGAGGGCGGATTGGTTGTCTTTTTCGGTGAAGTCGTCACCGACCACGGCGCCAAAGCCCACTTGGGTGACGGGCTCAACCGAGGTGGCCTCTCGCGTCATTTGCCAGACCAGCGCGCCCGCTAAGGCGAGCGCCGCCAAGATAACCACAGTGATGATGAGGTTGCGGGAGTGCGTGGCTTGGTTGATGCGCTCGCCTTGGTCAAAGTCCCCGTCACGGTCTTTAAAGAAGGTGCGTCCCACGCGGCTTAATCGGTCTTTGGTGTTATCGAACATGCGCGGCGCCTCCCCCGGTGATGAGGTATAAGGTGGTGCTGGCTCCAGGAGCCAGCTCGTAAGCTTCAAGCGCCGCACTGCGCGCGGAATCGCTGTAAAATTGCGCGGTGGTGAGCGTCATAAGGGTTTGGGTTTGGTTGCGCAGGGTGTAAATGATGCCCGAGTAATCGCGGCCGACAAACACGGTGGTGGGGATGACGGCCAGCGCTGCGTCATCGTCTGGTAACGTGGCGGGATCTACCGGGTGCTGGCTAAATCCCTCAATCGGCGCTTTGTCATGGACAAAGCGCATCATGGCCTTGGTGAGTCGTGTCAGGCCCTTGGGGTAATCGGCGCTGGTTTGCATGACACTGTCTTGCTCTAAATGAGACTGCGCCCACGTAAATTCGGACACGAAGCCCGGGGTGGCTTTGGGGCTGATGAACAGCGCGAACAAGCGCCCTTTTTCGGTGGTCAAATGCGCGGTAAAGGGCAGAGCAATGTTGATTTTTAAGGTGATGGAGCCGGAGGCGTCTTTTTGGTTGCCCGATGAGGTGCAAAAGCCTTGCGGGCACACGATGGATAAAATTCGGTCATTGGCCACCACGAGCCGGTTGAGGTTAATGGAAGACAGAGATAAAGGGATGGTGTCGCCATTACTAAAGGGGTAAGTCACTTTTTCTGCGTTTTGGGCTTGCGCCATGAGTGGAGTGCTCAAGAGAAAGAGCAGTAAGCACAACCGTGTGTAAAACGGGGGATAAAACCGAGTGCGCGTTGGGGGAAAGACATTAGGGCGATGCATGGTCGGTGGCCTCTAGAGTTTGGATGGATTGAAGGGCGAGTACGCCATGGTGGTAGGTCAGGTTGACTTGATACCATTTACTCTCCGCGGGCAGCGTGCGCGTGCCTACGTGTTTGGTTAGCGTTCCTTTTACGTGCACTTTCAACTCATCAAGGTTAATCGTGAACGTGCTTGCAGCGAACTGGCTGCTGATGTTGCCCTTTTTGATGGCGCCCGCTTCTCGTAGCAGATTGGGTTGAAAGGTGGCCCAACTGCCTTCGTCTACGTATTCCAGCAGTTGGCCGTATTGCCGACCGACGTTGCCTGGGGTGACGTTGAGTTTGAGATACAAAAAGTAATCGGCCATTTGCTCTAAGTAGGGCGCATCCACTTGGGAGTCCGACAAAGAGAAGGCTTTTGATATCACCGGGGGCACAAGGGTGCGGCTTTTATGGGTGAGGGCTTGGTACACCGAAAAACCGAGCACCAGATTGGTGAGGAGCATGGCAAGAAAGCCGAGGCTCAAAAAAAGATTGAGCAGGCTTTTTATCGCCAGTTTGTCTTGTTTGATGAAACTGTCCATAAACGGCCTTTAATATATCCAGTAGCGTTTGGAGGCGGCGGGGGTGCGCGTGAATAACACGCGCTTCATAAAGGAAGCCCCCCACCAATAGCTGGCTTGCGCGATGATGTGATCCCCGTATTGGGATTTGATGTAGCGCAATCCCCCGAACCACGCCATGGCTATCACCATGCCAATCATTTCGTGTCCAAGCCAAAACGCGAGGCCAAAGGTGACAAACGCTGGCAGCACTTCATCCATGGGGAAGCCGACGAGGCGGCGTCCTTTGTTCATGTGTTTGGGGACCGCAAAAAACTGATGAGGATCTTCCATGAGATCTCCTTAGCCGAGTCCGACCATTGGGGCGCCGACGTTCCATAAGATGGAGCCTCCGGCAAATCCGCCGAGGGCGGCGAACCAGTTACGCGTCATGAGTCCGGTGACCACGGCGCCAAGTAGGCCAGTGCCGAGCATGGCGGTTTCGACTAGAGAGCCTTTTCCGGCGGTGTCTTTGACCGCTTGCTTGCCACCGGCAAACAAATCGGCGGCGAGCGTGGGTTGAGTGACCAAGAGGGCGCCAAGCCCGACGGCCACGCCAACAGCCAGAGCGCGTTGTGAGTTACATTTCATGGGATGATTTCCTTTTTTATGAGTAAAAGCCTTAAGGCTTGGGTGTGCGTGAAAGAGGGGTATGAATACCATGTGAAAAGCGCCGCGCAGGCGACCCCTTTCACCTGGCCTTTCTATTGCGATGGAGCGAAGTGCTCCGCTGACGCGGTACTCCTTTTGTCTCGACAAGAGGCGTGGCCTCGTTATCGCAGTCAAAAGCGAGCTTGAAGGGTAAGGGGGCGATAAAACATGATGTCTAACCGCCCCGCACCTTATTCGATATGACCGCTCGAATGACACGGATTGCCCTTACTGTGGTGTTGGCAATAACAGATGCTACATTCCCGTCGGTGGCCCTAACGGTCATCGCCTAGCACACGGCTTCGCATATTTCTTAATGATGGGGCGTCTTATGACAACGTCTCATTAAGGAAGGGTTTCGGCCTTCTTGGGGTAACCTGCCCGCGCCATTCTTAGCGCTTCCAGTTGCATTTCTGCTTTTTTAAAAGCGATCTCAACAAAAAATCGTTTTTAAAAAACAAAGTAAAGCGATCCCTATTCGGGATCCTTTTGGCTAAAAAAAATCATCGGTTGTTTTTTGGTACTTCCCAATTCACGCCAAACAAATCGAGGTGATGCTCAAGTCGGGCTTGGGCTTCAGCGCGTTTGGTTCGTTTGCTGTGGGTCTTCGACTGCTCTAAAACACGATTGTGTTTTTCTGAGAGCTTGACGTTGACGTGTGTGCCATTGGGGTTTTTGGTCATATTTTTTGCCACTTTCCTCGAATGTTCTTGAGTCTATTTAACAGTATGTGCATAATGCGCACTAAGGTATGGTAGTTGTCTGAATTGATTGAGGAATTTTGGATGGTTCGTGCGTTATTCCACTTCACGGAGAAACATTTGCGAAGCAAAGTTATCACCGTTCAGCGGTATGATTTGAACGGCGTGAGTGTTGTCACCAGTGACGGCCAATAAAAAAGCCCCTGACGAATACCATCATGGGCTCTTTCATAAGTGGCCAGTACACCGGTTATGAATCGCTAGCGTGCTCCAGTTCTTGAGCTTTGATTTGGGGATATATCCGCATGAAACCTAAAATACCTTGAAGATTCTCGATTTCATCTTGCATATGATCTTGTAAGTTGAAGGCTATTTCTCTAGGACAATTACCTGTACTCAAAAACAATGAGATGCTGGCTATTGTATCAAGCTTAGCTTCTGCGTCTGATAACGTGTATTCTTTAACGGTCATAATCAACTCCAGTTAAGTTGGTTGTGGTAAAAAGCCCGTAACTGTTCATGCAGCTACGGGCTTTGCTATTTAGCGGTTAAGGTGACCCGCTCTAAATGGATTGTCGGATGGTAAAGACATTCGATCTTGAAATACATCAGGGCCAATTACGATAATCTGGCTACCAAGGTCAAAAGCCACGACAATAATAGCGCGGTCATCTAATTCTAAATTTTTTAAGACTTTAAGGGCTCTCGTATAACGATTGAAACGCATCGCGGCGTCTGGTAATCCGCACCACTTTTTACTGATTACACCTGCGCGTTCTTTATACTGAAGAAGAAAATCATCACACTCAGGGTTATGAATTAACCATCCATGAAAATTAGCATTTTCAGGCAATCTAGCGTCTTTTTTGATTTGTTCAGGGGTTGGAATACTCATAGTTCAGGCTCCATTGGGACAATCATTTTACCGTATTTTTTCAATTCAACCGTATTGAAGTGATTGACGATGTATGACGAGGAATGAAACGTATAAATCCCCGCTTGATATGGCGGCTGGCCTTCTTCCAATTGAACCTTGGTCAATGTCGGGAAGCGACCTTCTAAAAATACATACGCATCTTGTTCGTAAATTGTGCGCGGTGGTTTCCCATCTTTACCCTGCATGGTTCTTGGTGTCGATTTAACGTCTTCTTTGAAAACTTCAATTTTTAACATACTAGTTTCTCTTTAAGCGATTGCCTTAAACGGCATAACATTAGACTTAGCAACTACTGGTAAGTGATACCAATTTGGAATAGCGAGCGGTTTTACTTCAATTAACTCTGAGCGTTTTAAGGTTGGACACAGGCGAGTAACATCAAAAACCTGACCGATATCTATACCTATTTTCTTGAGCCGAGATTTATGTTCGTAAAATTGACTTTGTTTTAAGACCTGGCGTAAATCAGTACCGTGCTGCCACATCGTTGCATAACTCTGAGTAGAATTTGCGGCTTGGCGACTCTTAACAATCCCCAGATCTAATAATTGGTCAGCAATGCTTTTATGTTCATCATGATTAATTTGTATTGTCTTCATGGCATTCTCGATTTCATTCAAATGTGGTAAATAATCTGCTTCTGTTTTTAGCCCGTAGTAATGTAAATTATGCTTCTTCAATAATATTTGCTGTAATTTATGCTCTTGTCTGACGACACCTTGCTCTTCACAATAACTGATTAATTTTTCTATATATTCTAGCTGTTTAACCGTCACGCCTATTTTCTTTCTTTTGTCTTTTTTGAGGTGCTCTCTAAGCTCAAATGCTTTGGCATAAAGTATGTCTGCTCGCCAATTGGAACCATAGCCCCAGCTACAAGTCATACCGTTAGGGTAAAGTGTTGGCTTCCTACCTCTACCTATTTGCATAGAAGACATTCCACGAATGAATGATGCCTCCATCCCCTGACCTACTGATAAGTTTTGAGTCCAATCAACAGCTGTAATTTCAGCGCCATTACCTATAAAACTTATTGGCTTACCATCCGGTGTTTGACGAGGACATAAACGAGTATTTTTAGTGAATGGCGGTAAGTTGTATTTCGCCAATATATGATTGTAAATTGCTACACATTCTTCAAATGTTGTTAGCCCAAATAGATTATCCATCCGCTGCCAACGAGAGGGATTTCCTTCTACACGAACTTTGTAACCATCACACCTAATAGTCAGCTTTGTACTAAATGATCCTTCTAAACGCTTTTGATTAACCGATGGAGGTAATGCTTCCCCTGTCTCCATTTCTAGCCTTTCAATCACATGCGTCCCAACAAGTGGAAGACCACCTTGGGGATACTGTTGTTGCATGAAAAGCTTATCAATGAAGTACAAGTTAAAACCCTGTCAAGTACGTTTTTTTATAACATACATAATAAAAAAGCACACTTCAACCGCTAGGTACAAAAAAGCAGTGTTATAGTTATAAAAAAGAGTATCGATAAGGAGTTTGTGGTGTTGAAAGATGTAATTAAGTCTGCGCGTGTAGAACGTGGTTATACCCAAGAGCAAATAGCAAAATTGGTGAAAGTAGCAAAGCAAACCTACTTGAAATGGGAAAATGGCGAAACTGAACCCAAAGCAACTCAAATCCAGTTATTGGCAGAAAACCTTGGACTAACAGCAAACGAAATATGCTCTGGCAAAAGAACAACCAAAATGAGCTTAGAAGACTTCATTGTAGAAACGGCAATCAACAAATGGCCTAGTGAATTAGTGACTATGATGACGTGGAAAATGATCCCAGACCACGAGGTGTTTTTTGACAGAATAGAGCATACAAGCGAAGGCCAATACTATGAAGCAATTGGTGAGGTTGGAGAGATTGAGAGAGCGCTAGGAAAACGGTGATAATTCCGGATGTCCGGAGTTAGTTGGGGTGTAACAGTAACCCCAACTTGTTCTGATAACATTTCGATTACAAGTGACAATTTTGAAGATGGCCTTTTGAGGCCATTTTTAATGGAAAAAATAGTATCGATAGAAAAGTAAACGCCATTTAATTTGGAGCCCTTCCCCGTCGAAACGGGGCCCCTTCCCAAATGTAAATGGCCTCTCCTATTTCCTTCTCACCCTCCTTGCTCAGTTTTCGCCGTCGTTGTTCGTCGTCAGTCGTCAGTCGTCGAGTCTTGATAACTGATAGATATAAGGGTTGCAGTTGCAAAACGCCCTTTGGTGCTGTGATGCTCTGCAAGGGTGGTTCTAGCAAGAAAGAAAGGAAGTTTATCGCGGTGTCATAGATTGGGAGCGCTTCGCGCGTATCGGGCTGTTTGGCCGGAGCGACCATATCAACGTGGAGTTGTGCCCTTATCCCTGCGGGAAAATGCGAAATCCGCACAAGAGTACACTATTAAAGATAGTGTACTCTCCTTCTCCTCCTCGACCTCCTTGCTCAGTCTTCGCCGTCGTTTCTCGTCGTCATGCGTCGAGTTAAATAGGGGCAAAAGCGCTTGACCGGAAGGAAAGGAAGTTTATCGCGATGTCACACGAAAACAAAAAAGTCCGGAAAAACCGGACTTAGTTACATGTCATTATTGGGATAACGACAAGAGAACCTTATAACACATCAGCCAAATCCGCAGGAAGTGGCTCTAAATGTAATATCCCAGTATTATTCATACCCCTAGCCTCCATATTTTCTCGCATATTCGTCAAAACTACTTTTTCAATATGTCGTTCGTTGCCTTCAAAAAGCAGAATGCTATTAGGTTCTGGAATTACAGACAAAAAAACATGTGACCAATCTTCGCTGCCTTCACCTGATAAAACAATAAATGTATACATATAATAGACCTCTATAAAAACACATATATAGAGGTTAAACTTCAACAAATCAATGAGTTGGATAGACTAAATTGGAATAAAGAAATGGTTGCTTATTAATGCGCATTACAGGATTTATATTAAAAGAGCCTAGCGGCTGCGGCCAGTGCTGGCGCAATGGTACTGCCCGCCACGCTTTCAACATAAATCTGACCACATAATGCGCACCGATGTAAGTGGTTGATTAAAAATGATTAATTTCTATGCTTTTGATAATCAAGGGCGTA